>JBBSUZ010000268.1:0-4379 GCA_038233965.1 Rhodothermales bacterium
CGCAGGCCCTCCGGGACGCCGCGCAGGAGTGCGCGGACCGCATGCTCGCCCTCGGCGAGACGCACGGCTACCGCAACGCGCAGGCGACCGTCCTCGCGCCGACCGGCACCATCGGCTTCATGATGGACTGCGACACGACGGGCGTCGAGCCCGACATCGCGCTCGTCAAGTACAAGCTGCTCGCGGGCAAGGGCGACGGCCTGATGAAGATCGTCAACGGGACGGTCGGGGCCGCCCTGCACGAGCTCGGCTACTCGGACGCCGAGGCGGCCGAGATCATGGCCTTCGTCGACGCCAACGACACCATCGAGGGCGCGCCGTACCTCTCGGACGCCCACCTCGCCGTGTTCGACTGCGCCTTCAAGCCGCACAACGGCACGCGCTCGATCACCTACACGGGCCACATCAAGATGATGGCGGCCGTCCAGCCGTTCATTTCGGGCGCGATCTCCAAGACCGTCAACCTGCCCGAGTCCGCCACGCCCGAGGACATCTACGACGCCTACATGGAGTCGTGGGAGCTGGGCCTGAAGGCGGTCGCGATCTACCGCGAGAACTCCAAGCGCTCGCAGCCGCTCTCGACCAAGAAGGGCGGCAACACCGCCGCGACGACGGCCGAGAAGGCCGCCGAGGCCGCGCTGGAGGCCGACAACGCGTCAGGCGACGGGGCCACCCGCCCGCTCGCGGAGCCGATCACGGTCGAGGTCGAGCGGGTCGTCGAGAAGGTGGTCTACAAGCCGGTGCGCAAGCGCCTGCCGGACGAGCGGCCGTCCGTGACGCACAAGTTCTCGGTCGCCGGCCACGAGGGCTACCTCCACGTCGGGCTGTACGCGGACACCGGGATGCCGGGCGAGATCTTTATCACGATGGCCAAGCAGGGCTCGACCATCGCGGGCCTCATGGACTCGTTCGCGACCGCGATCTCGCTCGCCTTCCAGTACGGCGTGCCGCTGGACGACCTCGCGCGCAAGTTCTCGCACGTCCGCTTCGAGCCCGCCGGCTTCACGACGAACCGCCAGATCCCGATCGCCAAGTCGATCACGGACTACATCTTCCGCTACCTCTCGATCAAGTTCCTCGAGGCGCCCGTCCCGGACCCCGACGAGGTCGATCAGGTGGCAGCAGTGACGACCGAGGTGCAGCGCCACGGCGCGGCGTCGGACGAGGTTCAGGCGGACCTCTTCGCCGCGGGCGCCGCGCCCTCGCACGGAGATGGAGGAGGATCCGCAGGGATTCCGTCGAACGTCGGCGGCACGGTCGAGCAGTTCATGGCTGCGGCGCCCACGGCGTTCCGCAACCAGGACGACGCGCCCGGCTGCCCGTCGTGCGGCTCGATCACGGTCCGCGCCGGCTCGTGCTACAGCTGCCCGAACTGCGGCTCCACGACCGGCTGCGGCTGATCCGCGAGTCAGTGACAGCACGAGCGCGCCCGGCTTCCCCACGGAGGCCGGGCGCGCTCCGTTTCGGCCACGACCCTCCCCAACGCCGTCACAGGCCGGGCGCTCTCGTATCGCGCCCCCTTTCCCCACCGTCATCCTGAGCGAAGGGCGCAGCCCGCAGTCGAAGGACCTCTGCCGAGCACGCCGCCTCGACAGCGCGCCGACCCGATGGCCTGTGCGCGGCAGAGATCCTTCGACAGGCTCAGGATGACGGTGTAGTGGGGCAGAGTGTGAGGGGTTACGTTCGCGCTCTGGCTCACCGTTTTTCAATGGCGCTCTGGGTGTACATCCTGACGAACCGGTCTGGGACGCTCTACACAGGCGTCACGAACGACGTGGCGCGCCGCCTCGCTGAGCACGCAGCGGGATCGGGCTTCACGTCACGCTACGCGATCGACCGACTCGTCTACGTCGAGGAGCACCCGCGGGCGGTGGACGCCATCGCGCGGGAGAAGCAGATCAAGGGCTGGCGGCGCGAGAAAAAGGTGGCCCTCATCAACGCGGCGAATCCGGGGTGGACGGATCTGAGCCGGCGTGCTGATGCCTGACATTCGCTACCGGATCGTCATCACATGGAGCGACGAGGACGCGGCATTCATCGCCGGCGTCCCTGAGTTGCCGGGTTGTGTCTCCGATGGCACGACCTACGCTGAGGCAGCGGCGAACGCGGAGGATGCGGCTCGGGCGTGGATCGAGACGGCGCTCGCCCTCGGCCGCGACGTCCCGGCGCCGCGCCGGTCGACGCTCGCCTGAACCTCAGCCGGCGAGGCGGGAGAGGGCGACGGCGGCGAGGAAGCCCAGCGCCGTGATCAGGCCCGTCGCCGAGTGCGTGCCGGCCGTCGCCTCCGGGACCATCGTGTCGGCCAGCATCGCGAGGATGGCGCCCGCCGCGACGGCCGTCGTGCCCGCGGTGACCTCCGCCGAGGCGCCGCCGAAGAGGACGACGCCCGCGACGGCGGACAGGCCCGAGATGAGGGCGATCCCGCCCCAGACGCCGAAGACGTACCGCGCCGAACGGCCGGACGCCCGCATGCCCGCCGCGCTCGCGATCCCCTCGGGCACGTTCGAGAGGAAGACCGCCGCGACCGTCACCAGCCCGACGCCGTGGCCGCTGAGCAGGCTCAGCCCGATCGCGACCGACTCTGGAATGCCGTCCAGAAGCGCTCCGACGGCGAGCGCCGCGCCGCTGCCCGCGTGGTCCGCCTCGGTCGGCTGCAGGTCGCCCGAGCGCTTGCGGTGGCGCGCGCCGCGGCGCGCGAGCCAGACGTTGGCGAGCGTGTACGCCAGCGCGCCGCCGATGAAGCCGACCGAGACGGCGACGAGCCCGCCCGAGGCCACCGCCTCGTCGACGAGGTCGAAGGCGAGCGCCGAGATGAGCACGCCGGCGCCGAAGGCCATGACGCCTGCGATGACGCGCGCCGGGATGGCGGTGACGTAGGTGACGGCGGCGCCGAGGCACAGGGCCGAGCCGGCGAGCAGGCCCCACAGGCCAGCCTGGAGCCACAGCGGGAGAGACGTCACGGGCGGATGCGGGTGGAGCGGAGCGAAGGTCGCTCCGACCGCTCCGCTGCATGGCGTCCGGCCCGGACGCCCGTCAGCGCGGGGCGAGGCGCCACGGGCCGCCGCGGCGATCGCGGACGAGCCACTCGCCCGGCGCATCCCGCCCGCTCTGCGCCGCTCCGATGTCGACGGACGTCCGCCCCGACGCCGGCCCGTCGGTCGCCGTGATCGTGCCCTCGTAGGAGACGAACTCGGCGACGCGGCCGTCCGGCATCACCAGCGCGACCCCGTCGGCGGGGCCATTCTGTAGGCCGGGTGCGTCGACCGTCGTGCGGCCGGAGCCGTCGAGGGAGCCGGTGAGTGGGAGCGTGGCGTAGACGCGGCCGCCCGAGCCGTTGACGAGCACGATCTGCCAGCCGTCGAGGCGCAGGCCCGGCGGGCCGACCAGCCCGACCGCCTCGGCCCTGTCCTCGCCGGCGTTGTCGTAGTGGAGCGCGGCGATCCAGACGTCGCCGGCCGTCGTGGCGGGCGATGTGACGGCACGCGGCGGATCGGGACGTCCCGTGCCAGAGCGCGTCGGCAGCCGGGTCGGGACGGCGACGGCGGTGGACGGGACGCCGGCGCCGAAGGCGCGGTCGGCCAGCGTCGGGTCCAGCACGAACGGGTTGGGCGTGCCCTGCTGCGTCGCGATCCACGCCGAGCGCGCGACCTCGGCGGCGTCCGGCGGGTCGGTCCGGTTCCACGCGAGCAGGTCGGTTCGCATCATCGCGAAGAAGGCGTCGCCGCCGCTCGTCGAGACGGACGGGCCGTAGAGCGCGTAGACGTAGAACACGGCCCGGGCGACGTTCCCCTTGTCGTCGGCGCGCGGCTCCCACCGGCCCACGCCCCGCTCGGACCACCGGTCTCTGTTCTGCGCCGGCGCGTTCGACTGCGACAGGTCGAGCGTGTACCACGCGTCCGCGCGGTCGTCCGGGACGTCGCCGAAGGGCAGGTTGCCGCGGCTCGAGTTGACGTTGTCGCGGACGGGGAAGAGGTGGTGCAGGTCGCTGCGCAGCGGCTCGTCGCGCGCGCCCTTGCTCTGCGGCCACGTGTGCTCGGTGTTGATGCCGAGTTGGTACGCGACGATCGACGGGTCGCCGGGCGGGAGGACGAGCTCGAAGCCGGTGTACGGATCGCGGAGGTGGCCCGCCGTGCGCATGTCGTGGGCGAAGAGGAGGTCGCGGGCGCGGTCGTAACCGAGCGTGCGCTCGGGCGTGTAGTTGGCGCGGAGCGCGGCGAGCAGGTCTGCGCCGTCGAGGCCGGGCCAGACGGACTGCGCGGCGGGCGCAGGCATCGGCGCGAGCGTCGTGGACGGCGCCGGCGTGGACGGGACGGGTGGCGGCGTGGCGTCGCCGGTGCAGCCGGCGAGCAGGACGAGCAGAAGCAGGAATCGGGGCATGC
>JBBSUZ010000269.1:0-4371 GCA_038233965.1 Rhodothermales bacterium
CGCCGGAAGCGTCGCGTCGCCGTGGACGTACGTCAGGCGGCTGGCGAAGGCCTCCCAGTCCTCCTTCGACACCTGATCCGGGAAGTAGCGGCCGAGCGTCGTCGCGGCGTCGCACGTGAACGACGTGAACGAGTCGTCGTCCATTTCCTGCCGGTCCACGCCGACGATGTCGAGGCGGTCCGGGAGGTGGCCCTCTCGGTGGAGGTCGTAGAGGGCCGGGAGGAGCTTGCGGTGGGCGAGGTCGCCGGCGGCGCCGAAGAGGACGAGTTGGACGGCGGGTGGGAGGCTGGGCATCAGGCGCGAGTATGGGTCGGCGGATGAACGCGGGCGGCGGCGCGACGTTCGCGGCTGCCGCGCACACAGGTCGCACAGCGTGACGAACGAGATGTCAGGCTGGCGCGCGACCTTGCGGCTCCACCCTCCCCCGCCGCCCATGCCGCCCGTCCTCACGCCCGACCAGCTGCTCGAGCACTGGCTCGGCCACCGCCGCCTCACGCGCCGCACCATCGCGGCTTTCCCGGACGACGAGAGCCTCGCGACGTTCACCATCGGCGGGATGCGTCCGTTCGCCAGTCTCGTCAACGAGATGCTCTCCGTCGGTCTGCCGACGCTGCGCGGCATCGTTACCGGCGACTGGCCCTACGAGCCGACGGCGCCGCCGGCCACGCGCGCCGCGGCTCTCGAGAAATGGGACGCGCAGACGCCCGAGATCGAGCGGCTATGGGCGCTCATCGAGCCGGCCCGGTTCCAGGAGGTCGAGACGGCGTTCGGGCAGTGGACGATGCCGGTCTGGGCGCTCGTGCTGTACGCCATCGACAACGAGGTGCACCACCGCGGGCAGGGCGGCGTCTACCTGCGCGCGCTCGGCGCCGAGCCGCCGGCGTTCCCCGACCGGAGCTGACACGCGCGGCCGGGCGTCGCGCCCGGCCGCGCGGGAGTCACAGCCCGGCGGGGAGCCACTGCTGGTGGAAGGTGCCCTCGCGGTCGGTCCGCTGGAAGGTGTGCGCGCCGAAGTAGTCGCGCTGCGCCTGGATGAGGTTGGCCGGGAGCCACGCGGAGCGGTAGCTGTCGAGGTAGTCCAGCGAGGCCGAGAGCGCGGGCGTCGGGATGCCGGCGCGGGCGGCCGTGGCGACGGCCTCGCGGAGGCTCTCCTGGCACGTCCGGATCTGGTCCGCGACGGCCGGCGTGACGAGCAGGTTGGCGACGTCCGGATCCTGTGCGAAGGCCTCGCGGAAGGTTTCGAGCATGGCCGCTCGGATGATGCAGCCGCCGCGCCAGATCGTGGCGACCTCGCGCAGGTCGAGGCCGAAGGCGTAGGCGTCGCTCGCGGACCGCAGGAGCGCGAAGCCCTGCGCGTACGTGACGTGGAACGCGGCGTGCAGCGCGCCCTCGACCGCGCCGACGAGCGCCTCGCGGCTCTCGCCGACGTGGCGGTCCGGCTCGCCGAGCAGCGCGGCGGCGGCGACGCGCTCGGCCTTGAGCGCCGAGAGGTAGCGCGCCGAGACGGCGGCGTCGATGGTCGGCGTGGGGACGCCGAGGTCGAGCGCGTCCTGGCTCGTCCACTTGCCCGTGCCCTTCTGCTGCGCCGTGTCGGCGATGGCGTCGAGGAGGTAGCGGACGTCGGCGGCCGAGTGCGCGTCCCTGAGGCCCGCCCGCGCCGTGTCGCCGGCGACGCCGCCGGTGCCCGGCGCGGTCGTCGACGTCGACTCGGTCCCGAGCGCCTCGTGCGGGTCGGTCGCGCCCGGCATGGCGGCGGGGTCGACGGCGACGGTGTCGGGCTGGTCGAAGATGTCGGCCGTGATCTCGACGAGGAAGGACTGCAGCGGGCCCTCGTTCCACTTGGAGAAGGTGCTCGCGAGGTCCAGGTTGCCCATGCCGGCGCCGCGCTTGAGCAGGTCGTAGGCCTCGGCGAGCAGCTGCATCAGGCCGTACTCGATGCCGTTGTGGACCATCTTGACGTAGTGGCCGGCCGCGCCCGCGCCGAGGTGCGCCACGCACGGGACGCCGTCCACCTTCGCCGCCATCAGTTCGAGGACGGGGCCGACATGGGCGTAGGCCTCGACGGGCCCGCCGGGCATCATCGACGGACCGCGCCGCGCGCCCTCCTCGCCGCCCGAGACGCCCATGCCCATGAAGTGGAGGCCCTTGGCATCCATCTCGGCCTGCCGGCGCTGCGTGTCGCGGAAAAACGAGTTGCCGCCGTCGATGAAGAAGTCGCCGGGCGTGAGGTGCGGCGCGAAGCTCGCGAGGACCGAGTCCACGGGCTTGCCGGCGGGCACCATCACGAGGAGCGCGCGCGGCGCGGGCAGGGCCGCGAGGAACGTCGCGATGTCGGTCGTCGAGGCGGCGGCTCGTCCGCCGGCTTCTTCCTGGAAGCCGGTCACGGCGGCCTCGCCGAGGTCGAACCCGGCGACGGTGACGCCGGCGTCGAGGGCGTTGAGGGCGAGGTTGCGGCCCATCACGCCGAGGCCGATGACGCCGAGGGAAAGGTCAGGCATGAAAATGCGGGATAGGGGATTCGGGATTCGGACGCTGCGGTGTGGACGGGCACGCGTAGGGGCACAGCATGCTGTGCCCGGCCCTCCGGTTTGCAATGCGTCGGGACGCGTCGTGATCTGGACGCAGACGAATCCGAGCCCGCCGAGGATTCCGCGCCTCGGGGATCTCCCCAACGCGCGGGCTGGCGGAACGGCGCAGACGGCCCGGCGGTCCGCATCGCCTATCTCCCCCACCTCCATGTCTCTGTTTGGATCGGACACCCCCGCACCCGCTGCCGGCCGCCTCGCCGGCAAGTCGGCCCTCATCACCGGGGCCGGCACCGGCATCGGCGAGGCCGTCGCCCACAAGTTTTCCCGCGAAGGCGCGAACGTCCTCCTCAACGGCCTGCCCGGCGATCCGGTCGAGGACGTCGCCTCCGACATCCGCGAGCAGTACCCGGACGTCCAGGTCGCGACGCACGTCGCTGACGTCGGCAGCCGGGCGGCGGCTGAGGCGTGCGTCAAAGCGGCGGTCGACGCGTTCGGGCACCTCGACATCCTCATCAACAACGCGGGCGTCCTGCCGAAGCTCGCCGAGTTGCAGGACTACCCCGAGGAGGACTTCGAAAAGCTCATCCACAACAACATCTACACGGCCTACCACATGACGCGGGCCGCGCTGCCCGAGCTCCAGAAGACAGGCGGCAACATCGTCTCGGCGGGCTCCGAGGCGGGCTGGAACGGGTCGCCGATGTTCGCGCCGTACGGCCCGACGAAGGCGTACATCCACGCGCTGATGAAGGGCGTCGCGGGCGAGCAGGGCAAGTACGGCGTCCGCGCCAACTGCGTCTGCCCAGGCCCCGTCGACACGTCGTGGACGCACGTCGAGACGGGCCCGATGGACAAAAAGACGGTCCAGACGCTGACGGGCGCGACGGCGCTCGGGCGGCGCGGGACGACCGAGGAGATCGCCAACGTCTACGCGTTCCTGGCGTCGGACGAGGCGAGCTACGTCACCGGCGCGCTCTGGCTCGTCGACGGCGCGACGACGATCGTGCACGGCCTGCCGGGCGACGACGCGAAGGCGTCGGTCAAGAAAGAGCCCGCGGGCGTCCTGAAGCTCCGCTTCCAGCGCGCGTCGGACCCGTCGGACGCGCCGACGGGCTGACGCCTCACGCGCACGTCAGGCCCTTCACGAAGGCGACGACGGCCGGGCCGGCGACCTTGTCGTCCCGGCTGAGCGTCGGCACGACGAGGGCGTGGCTGCGGGCGGGGACGCTGACGAGCCGGCCCGGCACGCCCTGTGCGACGCGCGCGGCCTCGAGCAGGCGCGACTGCCGCTGCAGCCCGGCGCTCTCGCCCGTGCCGAGCAGGATCAGCATCGGCGGCGTCTGCGGCGTCACGAACGGGATCACGGAGACGTCGCGCTGCCAGTCGGCCGGCGCAGCCGGCGGCTCCATCCGCGTGACACGGTCGGGCGCGAAGCGCGACGAGAAGAAGTCATAGGTGTCGCCGACGAACGTGCCCTCAGCGGTGAGGTCGAGCCCGGCACCGCTGGCCGGGACGAGCCCGCAGACGCGCCCGACGGGCCCGGAAAAAGCCGGGTTGAGGGCGGCCTCGAGCATGAGGTGCGTCCCCGCCGAGTGGCCCATCCCGACGAGTCCGCGGCTGCCCCACGACGCCTGCTCGCGCCTGACGTACGCGAAGGCCGAGGCGACGTCGCGGGCCTCGGCGCGCCAGTCCACGAGCGCGCCGCCGGGGACGGACGGAAACGGGTAGCTCACGACGGCCGTCGGGATGCCGTTTCCGGCGAGGTAGCGGCCGATGTTGTTGTAGATGTCGCGTCCGCCGAACTCGAGGTCGCGGTCGCCCGAGTCCCAGTTGCCGCCGTGGA
>JBBSUZ010000270.1:0-4371 GCA_038233965.1 Rhodothermales bacterium
GGGAGGTCCAGGAAGCGGTCGAGATCGCGCGAGGACGTGACGGGGCGGACGGTGATCTCGGCCATCGGCGGGGCGTGGGTGCGGCCGAATGTAGCGCGCCGCCGCGCGTGCGCAGTGTGCTATCGACGCCGCCGACGCGGACGGCGGGGTTCAGTCTGCGAGGCCCTTTCGCTTCAGCATCTCACCGATGCGCCCGTTGTGCGCGCGGTACTCGGCCTCGGCCCGCGCCTTTGCCTCCGGCGTGCCGTCCCAGACGAACATCTCGTGATAGCACGGGAGGCTCTCCGCCTCGCCGGTCGCGCGCAGGCGTACGTGCCGCGCGTTCGTCATCCGGTGCGACGCGAGGTAGTCGAGATAATCGCCGCCGTCGTCGGAGCCGAAGACGTAGCGGATGCGCCAGCCACTGCCTTCGACGCAGCCGGGCGTGCGCGCCGCAGTCGCGTCCGGCGGCAGCGTGAGGTCCCATGTGGCAAAGTCGGCCGCGAACTGTTCCTCGATGGCGTCCACGTCAGCCCGCGTCGCCGTGGGCGCCGGGCTCGCGGGCGCCGGTCTCGGGCGAGCGGTGCATGCCGTTCTGCGTCATCGCGGCGAGGCGCGCCGGGCCCATCCGGCCGTCGTCCGTGATGATCTCGTGGCGCAGCCCGACGGTCCGGAAGGCCGCGAGGACCATGTCGAGCTCATCGTTGGAGTGCGAGGCCATGTAGGACGTCCGCATCAGCGCCTGCCCGCGCGGGACGGCCGGCGGGATGACCGGGTTAGTGAAGACGCCCTCGGCGAGGAGGTCCTTCCAGAAGCGGAAGCAGGTGTACATCTCGCCGATGACGACGGGGATGATCGGCGTCTGGCTGGCCCAGACGTCGAAGCCGAGGGCGCGGAAGCCGTCGCGCATGTAGTCCGAGATCTCGGCGAGGCGGTCGAGCCGCTCGGGCTCGGCCTCCAGAATGTCGAGGCACGCGAGAACCGTCGCCACGTTGGCTGGCGGCATCGACGCCGAGAAGATGTGCGTGCTCGCCGAGTGGCGGATGTAGTCGATGACCGTTTTGTCGCCGACGACGAAGCCGCCGAGGCTCGCGAAGCTTTTCGAGAACGTGCCCGTCGTGAGGTCCACCTCCTTCTCGAGCCCGAAGACCGACGCCGTCCCGCGCCCGCCCGGCCCGATCACGCCGACGGCGTGGGCGTCGTCGAGCATCAGCCCGGCGCCGAACTCCTTGGCGAGTGCGACGAGCTCGGGGACGTTCGCGAGCGTGCCCGACATCGAGAAGACGCCGTCCGTGACGATGAAGCGGCCGGCCTCGGGGCGGTCCTCCACGGCGCGCTCGAGGAACGTCCGCAGGTGCGCCATGTCGTTGTGGCGGTAGCGGATGGTCTCGGCGAGCGAGACGTTCTGGCCGGCGATGATGCAGGCGTGGTTGTCCTTGTCCGAGAAGATGAGGTCGCCCTTGCCCGCGATGGCCTGCACGACGCCCTGGTTGGTCATGTAGCCCGTCGAGAACAGGACGCAGGCCTCCTTGCCCATGTAGGCCGCGAGGCGCGCCTCGAGCTCGAGGTGCAGGTCCAGCGTGCCGTTGAGGAAGCGCGAGCCCGTGCAGCCGGTCCCGTACTGCCGGATCGCGGCCTGCGCGGCCTCCTGCACGCGCAGGTCGCTCGTGAGCCCGAGGTAGTTGTTCGAGCCGGCCATGATGACCTCGCGGCCGTCGATGATGGCGCGCGTGCCCTCGTTGACCGTGATCGCGCGGAAGAACGGGTACAGCCCGGCGCCGGTGACCTTGGCGTAGTCGCCGTCGGCGTCGAAGAAGCGCTCCGCCTTGGCGAAGATCGAGGGGAGCGCGGCGGCGGGGGCTGTCGGGCCGGCGGAGTCAGGAGGGGTCATGGGGCGTCGGTGACCTGGGGGACCCGCCAAGATAGCCGGCCGCCGGTGCCCGCAGGCCCGGACTCGGCAGGGCGGACGTGAAGCCGCATGGTGCTGATGAGGATCGCCTTCAGAACCGGACGCGCAGGGCAACGGAACCGGGCTCCACGCGCACCGCGACGTCGTCGCTCACGTCGAAGCCGAGCAGCGGGGCGGCGACGTACGCGTCGAGCGCCTGGAGCGCGTAGACGACGCCGAGGCCGAGGCCGGCGAGGTCGCGGCGGCCTCGCGTCGTGTTGCGGATCGCGGCGGCCTGCGCGAACGACGGGCTGCCGGTCGCCAGGAACGCCTCCATCGCGGCGTCCGGAATGTCTGTGCAGACGTCGCGGTCGGGCGTCTCGCGGCAGCCGGCGACGAGGGCGGAGCGGCGGTAGCGGACGTAGCGGCGCTGCTGGAACACGAGGACGGCGGCCGCGCCGGTGAGGGCGGCGGCGATGACGGGCACCTTGGCGCGCTGCCCGTTCGTGACCTGTCCCCAGCCCGGCAGGATGAGCGACCGACGGAGCGCGCGGCCCGCCGTCCCGGACGAGTCCGCAGGGGAGACGGCCGCGCCGGGTGCGGCGACGGACGCCGCGGGCCGGACAGCGAGCGAGTCAGGCGTCTGCGCTGCGGCTGCGGTGGCGAGCGCGACGAGCAGAACGACGGCCGGGACGATGCGCGTCACCGCCCGGTGAGCAGGTCCGCGATGCGCTCGAGGTCGGCCGCGGAGTAGTAGGCGATCTCGATGCGGCCCGAGCCGTCGGCGCGGTGGCGGACGGAGACCTGGCTGGCAACGACGCTGCGGAGGCGGCTCTCGACGCTCTCGATCTCGAGGCGATCGCGCGACGAGAGCGCGTCGTCGGGCTCGGGTGCCGGGGCGGGCGGGGCGACGTCCGGCGCCGGCGCCGGGGCGACGGGCTCGGGGTGGCGCAGGTCGCGGACACGCCGCTCGACCTCGCGCACCGACAGGCCGTCGTCGAGGACGGCACGGAGCAGGGCGATCTGGTCCGTCTCCTCCTCGACCGTGACGAGCGCGCGGGCGTGGCCCGGCGAGAGCGAGCCGTCGCGGAGGGCGGCCTGGACGCGCGGCGGCAGCTTCAGCAGGCGCAGCACGTTGGCGATGGCCGGCCGGGACTTGCCCACCTTGTCCGCGACCTGCTCCTGCGTCAGCCCGACCTCCTCCATGAGGCGCTGGTAGCCGATGGCGACCTCGACCGGGTTGAGGTCCTCGCGCTGGACGTTCTCGACGATGGCCATCTCGAGCATCGCCTCCGTATCTGCTTCCCGCACATAGGCCGGCACGCGCTTGAGGCCGGCGCGTCGGCTGGCGCGCAGGCGGCGCTCGCCCGAGATGAGCTCGTAGCGGCCGTCGCCGAGGGCGCGGACGGTCAGCGGCTGGATGATGCCGAGCTGGAGGATCGACGCCGCGAGCTCGTCGAGCGCGGTCTCGTCGAAGTCCTTGCGCGGCTGGTACGGGTTGGGGCGGATGGCCTCGAGCTCGAGCTCGGCGACGCGCCCGGCGAGGCGGCGGCGCTCCTCGAAGTTGTAGAGGCGCGTGCGCGAGCCCGTCTCGTCGTCGCCGTCGTGCGGGCCGGACGTCTGGGGGAGCAGGGCCGAGAGGCCTTTGCCGAGGGCAGGTTTGGGCGTTGCCATGAGGGGCGTCAGAGAGGGGAGGCGTCGTCCGAAGGGTCGCGCGAGACGTCGCGCGGGGCCGCGGGGCCGTCTGTCGCCCCGTCGCCCGAGGCGTCGCGACGGGCTGCCTCGTCGCGCGCGGCGTCTGCGGCCCGGGTGGCGTCGGCACGAGCAGCTTCTGCCCGGGCGATCTCCGCGCGGGACGGCGTCGCTCGGGAGGCGAGAACGACGCGACCCGCCGTGCCGGAGCCGTCGCCGCCTTCCGCCGGGCGTGGCGGGACGGTCGGCGCAGCCTGGCCCGACTGGCCGAGCGAGAGGCGGGGCGCCTCGGCCGGAGGCGACGTGCGCGGCGTCGGGCGCAGCGCCTCCGTCGGCGGGATCGGAGCCGCCGGGGCCGCGGGCTCGGCCGCGGGCTCGTGCGTCGCCTCGGGCACGAGGTAGCGCTGGTTGTTGCGCAGCACCTCGCCCGCGAGCGCCATGTAGGTGCGCGTCCCGGCCGAGACGGCGTCGTAGAGCAGGACGGGCTTGCCGAAGCTCGGCGCCTCGCTCACGCGCACGTTGCGCACCACGACGGACTCGAAGACGCGGTCGCCGAAGTAGCGCCGCACCTCGGCCGCGACCTGGTTCGAGAGCCGCAGCCGGCCGTCGAACATCGTCAGCAGGACGCCCTCGATCTCGAGGTCCGGGTTGAGGTGCTGCCGCACGATCTTGATCGTGTTGAGCAGCTGCCCGAGGCCTTCGAGCGCGAAGTACTCGGTCTGGACCGGGATCAGCACCGAGTCCGCCGCGGTGAGCGCGTTGAGCGTCAGCAGGCCGAGGCTCGGCGGGCAGTCGATGACGATGAAGTGGTA
>JBBSUZ010000271.1:0-4367 GCA_038233965.1 Rhodothermales bacterium
GGCCGCCACACGGCTACCGCTTTCACGCCCGTTCCGCGCCGAACCCGGCGCCGCCCGGCTACGTTACGCGCTCACCCCCACGACCCCGACCCTGTTGGCCGACACCGCCGCCCGCGCCCCGCACACCGAGCGTCCCGACGCCCCGCCGCCACCCGCCGCCCACGACGACAGCCCGATCTCCGCCGCCGACCTCCACACGGGCGACGGCGCGCCCGCCGAGTGGACGACCGCCGACGCGGCGGCCCTCTACCACGTCGCCGCGTGGGGCGAGGGCTACGTCGAGGTCAACGCCCGCGGCCACGTCGCCGTCCGGCCGGACCCCCGCCAGAACGTCGCGATCGACCTCGCGGACGTCGTCGACGAGATCGTCGAGAAGGGGCTGAAGCTGCCAGCCGTCGTCCGCTTCCAGGACCTGCTCGCGACGCGCGTGCGCCTGCTCAACGAGGCCTTCCAGACGGCCATCACCGAGAGCGGCTACACGGGCGGCTACACCGGCGTCTACCCGGTCAAGGTGAACCAGCTGCGCGAGGTCGTCGACGAGATCGTCGAGGCGGGCAAGCCGTACGGCTTCGGCCTCGAGTGCGGCTCCAAGGCCGAGCTCGTCGCGACGCTGCCGCGGCTGGACTCGGACGAGACGCTGCTGCTCGTCAACGGCTACAAGGACGAGTCCATGCTGCGGCTCATCACGACGTTCCAGCGGCTCGGCAAGCGCGTGCTCCCGATCGTCGAGAAGCCGAGTGAGCTGCGCGAGATCCTGCGCCTCGCAGACGAGGCCGGGCAGCCGGCGCGCTTCGGCGTCCGCGTGAAGCTCTCGACCGTCGCCGACGGCCCGTGGGCGACGAGTTCGGGCGACCTCTCCAAGTTCGGCGTGCCCCTCCCGGACCTCGTCGAGGCCGTCGACGGGCTCATCGCCGAGGGCCGGACGGACGCGCTCAAGCTGCTCCACTTCCACCTCGGCTCGCAGATCGGCGACGTCCAGGCGCTGAAGTCCGCCGTGAAGGAGATCACCCGCATCTACGCGCACCTCGTCAAGCGCGGCATCACGCCCGAGTTCCTCGACGTCGGCGGCGGGCTCGGCGTCAACTACGACGCACACCCGTTCGGGACGGCCAAGTCGGGCGGCGTGGACTACTCGACGCAGGAGTACGCCAACGCGATCGTCTACGCCGTCCGCGACGTCTGCGACGCCGAGGGCGTCCCGCACCCGCGCATCGTCTCCGAGAACGGCCGCGCCGTGACGGCCCACCACTCGGTCCTCGTCGTGGACACGCTCGGCGCGATGACCAAGCCCGGCGTCGCCGACGACTTCGCGCCCGAGCCCGACGCCCACGAGACGGTCCGCGCCCTGTTCGCGCTGCGAGCCGCGACGGCTGCCGCACGCGGCCTCGGCGAGCTGCTCGAGGTCTACCACGACGCCATCGAGCAGCGCAAGAAGGCCGAGGACCTCTTCGGCTACGGCTACCTCCCGCTCGGCCAGAAGGCCCTCGCCGAGCGCCTCTTCTGGACCGTCTGCCGCGACCTCCAGGCCCGCGTCACCGCCGCCGACCCGGACTGGCTGCCGCCCGAGTTCGACGCGCTCGACGACGCGCTCGTGGATCAGGTCCTGTGCGACTTCTCCGTCTTCCAGTCGCTGATGGACCACTGGGCGCTCGGCCAGCGCTTCCCCATCATGCCGCTCCAGCGCCTCGACGAGCGCCCCGGCTGCCGCTCGCGACTGGTCGACATCACGTGTGATTCGGACGGCAAGGTGGCCCGCTTCATCTCGCCCGACGGCGTCAAGCGCTCGCTCGAGCTCCACGAGACCGCGCCCGGCGAGACCTACCGCCTGGGCGTCTTCCTCGTCGGCGCCTACCAGGACATTCTCGGGGACGCGCACAACCTGCTCGGCGGCGTCTCGGAGGCGCACGTCTACCTCGACACGGACGAGCCCGGCGGCTACTTCCTCGAGGAGATGCTGCCCGGCACGACCGTCGAGGAGATGCTCGCCCGCGTCCAGTACTTCCCGAGTGACCTCCAGCAGCGCGTCCAGGCCATCCTGCGCGACAAGTCCAAGGCTGGCGTGATCCGCCCGCGCGAGGCGCAGGAGATCCTCAAGCAGTACCGCGCCGTCTTCCCCGCGTCGACGTACCTCGAGGGTTGAGAGGTTCCGGGGTTGAGAGGTTGAGGGGGAGATGCACGTCATCTCGCGGCTCACCACTCAGTCCCGACGGTCTTTCCCCTCTCAACCTTTTCACCTCTCAACCTCTCAACCATGACCCTCGGCCTCGTCCAGATGGCGATGTCGTCGGACCGCGACGACAACCTCGCCCGCGCGACTGCCCACATTCGCGAGGCGGCCCGGCAGGGCGCGACCGTCGTGTGCCTGCCCGAGCTCTTCCTCTCGCGCTACTTCTGCCAGACCGAGGACGCCGACGTCTTCGCGCTCGCCGAGCCCGTCCCGGGTCCGACGACCGAGGCGCTCGAGCCGCTCGCCAAGGAGTTGGGCATCACGCTCATCGCCAGTCTGTTCGAGAAGCGCGCCCGCGGCCTGTACCACAACACCGCCGCCGTGCTGGATGGCGAGAAGGGCTATGTCGGGATGTACCGGAAGATGCACATTCCGGACGACCCGCTCTTCTACGAGAAGTACTACTTCGCACCCGGCGACCTCGGCTTCAAGAACTGGGACACGACGGCCGGCCAGCTCGGCGTGCTCGTCTGCTGGGACCAGTGGTACCCCGAGGCCGCCCGCCTGACGGCGCTCCAGGGCTCCGAGGTCCTCTTCTACCCGACCGCCATCGCGTGGCACCCGGGCGAGAAGGAGGTCTACGGGACGGCCCAGCGCGAGGCGTGGATCACGTCCATGCGCGGCCACGCCGTCGCTAACGGCGTCTACGTCTGCGGCGTCAACCGCGTCGGCTTCGAGCCCACGGACGAGGCGGACGCCGAGGCCGAGCAGCACGGCCGCGGCCTCCAGTTCTGGGGCTCGACGTTCGTCGCCGGCCCCGACGGTCAGATCGTCGCCCAGATGAACGAGACCGACGAGGGCGTCCTCGTCGTCGAGGCGCCGCTCGGCAGCATCGACGACATCCGCCACGGCTGGCCCTTCCTCCGCGACCGCCGCATCGACGCCTACGGCGACCTTACCGAGCGCTTCGGCCGCTAACGCCTGGGTTCGGGGTACCGGGTTCGAGGTACGCCGACCCGCACCTCGCACCATGAACCCTGTACCCGAGATGTCGCCTTTCGCCCGCGGCTTCCGCATGCCCGCCGAGTGGGCGCGCCACGAGGCGACCTGGCTCACGTGGCCGCACTGCACCGACACGTGGCCGGACGTCGACCTGACGCTGGCCGCGGAGCCGGCGTACATCGCCATGGTGGAGGCGCTGCGGCACGGCGAGACCGTCTACGTGGCCGTGCAGGATGAGGACGCTGCGCACCGCGTCGCCGGGATCCTGCGCGCCGCCGGCATCGCAACCGGCGCGGGCTCGAACGTCGCCCTCCGCGTGCTGCCGACCGACGACGAGTGGATCCGCGACTACGGCGCCGTCTTCCTCACGGACGGCCGCGGGAGCCGCGTGGCGACGGACTGGATCTTCAACGCCTGGGGCGGCAAGTACGACCGGACCGAGCGCAACAATACGGTCCCGCAGGCGATGGCGGCCGTCCACGACGCCGAGCGCGTCGTGATGCCGGTCGTGATGGAGGGCGGCTCGGTGGACGTCAACGGCGCGGGGCTCGTGCTCACGACCGAGTCCTGCCTGCTCAACCCGAACCGCAACCCCGGCCTCTCGCGGCAGGAGATCGAGCAGGTCCTCGAAGACGGCTTCGGCGCGACCGAGACGATCTGGCTCGGCGACGGCATCGCCGGCGACGACACCGACGGCCACGTCGACGACATGACGCGCTTCGTCGCCGAGCGGACCGTCGTCACGGCCATCGAGCCGGACACGGACGACGAAAACCATGAGCCCCTCGCGGACAATCTCGCGCGCCTCTCCGCCTGGCGCGGGCGCGACGGGCGCGGCCTCGAGGTCGTGACGCTCCCGATGCCGGCCCCGGTCTATCACACGACCTCAGACGGCGAGACCGAGCGCCTGCCGGCGAGCTACGCCAACTTCCTCATCGCCAACGCGGCCGTCCTGCTCCCCGTCTTCGACGACCCCAACGACCAAGTCGCGATAGACGTCCTGCAGCGGCACTTCCCCGAGCGCCGCATCGCGCCGATCCCGGCGCGCAGCCTCGTCTGGGGCCTCGGCGCCTGCCACTGCCTCAGCCAGCACGTCCCGGCCGTGTGACGCGGGCCGGCGGCGCGCGGCGAATGCCATCGGTATCCGGTAAATGCAGATGCCCCAGCGGGGCGTCTCTACGGGGCTCGCGGTCGGAAC
>JBBSUZ010000272.1:0-4330 GCA_038233965.1 Rhodothermales bacterium
AGGCGCACCTCGTTCGTCTCGGGATCGACGTCGCCCGAGACGTCGACGCCGATGACGAGGTCGGCGCCGAGCGCCTCGGCCTCGGGCACGGGCAGCATATGGTCCGGCCCGCCGTCGAGGAAGAGGCCGTCGTCGACGCGGATCGGGCGGAACGCGCCCGGCAGCGACATGCAGGTCCGGATCGCGAGCGGGAGGTAGCCGTCGTCCAGCATGACGCCCTTGCCGCTCACGAGGTCGATCGCGTTGCACGCGAACGCGCGCGGGAGGTCGCGGAAGTCGGTCACGCCTTGGACGTCCCACAGCAGCCGCGTGAGCGTCTCGAGCAGCGGCTGGCCCGTCAGCAGGCCATCGGGCAGGGCGAGCGTGAGGCCGCGCGACGGCACGTCGATGAGCGTGCGCCCCGGCGCGACGGCCCCGGCGAGGCTCAGCGCGCCCGGCGCGGACGACCCGAACAGGAGCGCCGAGACGTCGAGGCCGAGCACGATCCGCTCGAGGTCCGCCCCGGAGTAGCCCGCCGCGTAGAGCCCGCCGAGCAGCGCGCCCATGCTCGTCCCGGTGACGACGTCGACGGGCAGGCCCTCTTCTTCGAGGACCTGGATGACGCCGATGTGGGCGAAGCCCTTCGCCGCGCCGCCCGAGAGCGCGAGCCCGACGACGGGGCGCCCGGTGGGCCGCGCGCGTTGCACGGTCGGCTGCGCAGCGGCGGTGGTGGCGAGCAGCAGCAGGGCGAGCAGAGAGCGGGTCATGCGGTCGGGTGAAGCGGGGTGGGAGCCCGGTCCGGCATGCCGACGAACTCGACGGGCGTCTCGATGCGGAGCGAGCGCGTGGGCGAGGCGAAGGTGATGCCGTGCGTCTCGAAGGCGGCGACGAGCGCGAGGTTGACGGCCTGCTGCGCGTCCATGAAGCGGCCGTAGTCGGGGTCGAGGACGACGTAGACGGCCTCGAAGTCCAGCGACGACGCGGCGAAGGCCTTGAAGTGGGCGCGGCTGAACCGGAGCGGCGCGCTCTCCGGGTCGGCGCAGACGCTGTCGACGGCGGTGCGGACGAGGCCGGGGATCGCGGCGAGCGCGGCGTGGTCCGTGTCGTACGGGACCCCGAACGGGAGCACGACGCGGCGCTCAGTCATGCGGCGGAAGTTGCGGACGCGCGAGCTCAGCAGGTCGCCGTTCGAGAACACGATCTGCTCGCCGGAGACGCTCCGGATGCGCGTGCTCTTGAGGCCGATGTGCTCGACCGTGCCCGAGTCCTCGCCGATGGTGAGCGAGTCGCCGATGACGAACGGCTTGTCGAGCACGATCGAGAGCGAGGCGAAGAGGTCGCCGAGGATGTTCTGGACGGCGAGGCCGATCGCGACGCCGCCGATGCCGAGCCCGGCGACGAGCGTCGTGACGTTGACGCCGACGTTGTCGAGCAGCATCAGCACGATCACAGTCCACACGACGAACTTGGCGAACACGCCGACGGCCTGCATGCTCGTCACGGCCGAGGCGTCGGCGGTGAACTTCTCCTTGCGGTAGCGCTCGGTCCAGAGCGTGATGAGGCCGGTGATCCAGCGCCCAGCCTGGAGCAGCGCGGCGATGGTGAGCACGCTGGCCGTCCACGTCAGCCCGCGCGCGTCCCACCCGACGATGCGGGCGGCGAGGTAGAGCGCGAGCGCGGCGAGAAAGTAGACGCGGGTGCGATCGAGCACGGAGTCGACGATCTGCTCGGCCCACGGGATGTCCGGCCGGTCGGCGTCTCGGCGCAGGCGCGCGCGGATCGCCCACCGCAGCCCCGCGACGAGCACGGCCGAGGCGACGAGCGCGCCGCCGAGCAGGAGCCAGTACTCGACGGTCGCGCCGAGGATGCTCCGGGAGAGCGTCGCGTCGGTGAGGAGGCGGTGCAGAAGAGAGCGGATCATTCGGGCGTTCAGTCGAGGGACTCGGGGAAGCGAGGCGCGGGCCGTGATGGCGGGTCGTCGGCGCGTGGCGGGGACGTCGGGGCTCTGGCGGTGCCGTCCGGCTCGTCCGGCTGCCCGATCACCCCGGTCGGCAGGATCGCCGTTGAGACGCCGGCGAGCAGCAGGATCGCCCCTGCCACGAGGGCGAGCAGGAGACCTCGCATGGGCGCCGAACGGAAAGAGTCCGGGCGACATGGCGCCCGGACTCCCGTTTGGTTCTCAGCCGTCGCGATGCGGACGCTTAGCCGCGCGTGAACACGAGCGTGCCGGACGTGCCCGAGAGCGTCAGCCGCGTGCCGGCGAGCGAGTAGCGGTCGACGCCGCTCATCACCGTCAGCATGTCGCCCGCGGCCGAGCCGTCCGGGCAGGCGGCGAGCGTCGAGAGGCCCTGCGAGAGGCGCACCATGCCGTCGGCCATGGCCTCGAACGAGCCGCCGATGCGGTTGCAGTCGGCCTGCCCGCTGTAGCGGCCGTCCGCACCGAACATCACCGAGTACGGCGCGCCCGCGTCGAGCGTGAGCACGACGCCTGCGGCCGTGCGGAGCTCGGCGAGCTGCCACGTCGGGCCGACGAGCGCGCCCGAGGCGGAGCCCGTGGCCTGCACCTGGTTCAGCATCAGCATGACGTTGGTCGTCGCCATGCCGCTGCCGAGCGCGGGCACGACCGGGTCCGTGATCCACATCAGCTCGCCCGCGGCCGAGCGGATCTCGGCGCGCAGCGCGTAGCGGTTGCGGGCCTCGATGCGGGCCGAGTCGTAGCCGAGCGAGAACGGGATCGGCACCTGCCGGCCGGCCGTGCCGACCGTCGTCCGGGCGACCGTCTGCGGCACCGCGCCGCTGACGTCGAGGAGCATGACCTCGACGACGGCGTTCGGCGGGAGCGCGATGCGCTCGCGGTACGCGACCGTGCCGCTGATCGTCGCGTTCGTGCGGGCCGCCTCGAACGTTAGGAGCTGGCCCGTGGCGGACGTCAGCGCGAGGCGGCCACCGAGCACCGTCGCCCGGTTGGCGAACGTCAGCGCGGCGAGGATGCGGCGCTCCTGCTCCATCGCCGGGCCGGCGCACGCCATGCGCGTCGAGCCGACGTTGGTGATCGAGAGCACGCCGGTCGGCGAGAGCGTGTACGTGCCGAAGTAGCTGTTGCAGCCGGTCGAGCCGCTCACGCGGCCGTCAGGGCCAAACATGAGCGTGGCGTCGGGCGCGAGGGGCCGGTCGGTGCCGAGCGTCGTCAGCGCCCACGTCGGGCCGACGATGGGGCCGGTGGTGCCGCCGGGGCGCATCGTGGTGCAGCCGGTGGCGACGAGCACGAGCGCGAGAAGGGAAAGGAGGGAGAAGCGCATGTCAGAAGGGGAGGTGAGGCCGGAGGTGCCGGCCGGTATAGACGCTCTAACGAACGAGTGATCGATAGGTTGTATGGAAACCCTGGATCACCGTAGTAGTCTTGGGCTATCTCCCACACCGGTGCCCGATGGAACTCCGCCACCTCCGCTACTTCGTCGCCGTGGCTGAGGAACTGCACTTCGGGCGCGCCGCCGAGCGCTCGTTCGTCGCCCAGCCGACGCTCAGCCAGCAGATCAAGGCGTTCGAGGACGAGGTCGGGGCGCGCCTGTTCGACCGCTCGCGACGCGGCGTCGCGTTGACGCCGGTCGGCGAGGTGCTGCTGCCACACGCGCGGCGCGTGCTCGCCGACGCCGCCCGCGCCGAGGCGGCGGTCCGCGCGGCGGCCGAGGGCCGCGCCGGCGCGCTGCGCATCGGCTACGAGGGCGCCATCCTGCGGACCGGCCTCTCGGCCGCGCTCCGCACCTTCCGTGCCGACGCGCCGGACGTCGACCTCGACTTTCTCGAGGTCGGCAGCCGCGAGCAGGTCGAGGCCGTCCGCGCCGGCCGCGCCGACGCCGGCTTCGTGCTGCTGCCCGTGGACGAGGAGGGCCTCGAGGTGCGCTCGCTCGGCGCCGCGCCCGTCTTCCTCGTGATGCCGGCCGGGCACCGCCTCGCCGGCCGCGAGACGGTCGCCTTCGCCGAGCTCGCGGACGAGCCGTTCGTGATGTGGGCCCGCGACCCGACGCCCGCCGCCTACGACGACCTCGTCCGCGCCTGCCACGCCGCCGGCTTCGCGCCGCGCATCGTGCAGGAGATCCGCCACATGGAGAGCCTGCTCGGCTTCGTCGCCGCCGGCGTCGGCGTCGCGACGGTCCACGAGGCGCGCGTCGAGGCGTCCTACCCGGGCGTCGCGTACGCCCGCCTCGTCGAGCCTGACCTGACGATCGAGACGGGCGTGGTCTGGCGCCGCGGCGACGCCTCGCCCGTCCTGGCGCGCTGTCTCGACGCGGTCGGGGTGGAAGGGTTGCGGGGGGGGAGGGTGGACGGGTGGCTGGGTGGAAGGGGTGGGGGG
>JBBSUZ010000273.1:0-4321 GCA_038233965.1 Rhodothermales bacterium
GCCGAGCCTCGACGTCGGCCGCGAGCTCATCCGCTTCCTGCGGACGGCCGAGCCGGGCGCCGTGTCGGACCCGTTCGACGCCGGCGACCGCTTCGCCGTCGTCCACGTCGTCTCGGTCACGCCCGAGGGCGTCCGGCCGTTCGAGGACGTCCGCGACCAGATCGAGACCGACGTCACGCTCGAGAAGAAGAAGGCCGTGACCGTCGAGCGCCTCACGGCCGCCACGACGCCGACGGCGACGCTCGCCGCCATCGGGCAGGCCGTCTCGCAGCCGCCGGTCGCGCTGCCGGGCCTCTCGATGAACACGCCGGCCGTGCCGGGCTTCGGCACTGAGCCGCGCCTCGTCGGCGCCGCGTTCGGCCTCCAGCCGGGCCAGCGCTCGGGCGTCGTCGCGGGCGAGCAGGCCGCGTTCGTCGTCCAGACGGTCGCGCTGCGCGGCGGCCTCCCGGCCGAGCTCACGCCCGAGCTGAAGACGCAGATCCGCCAGGAGCTGCTCCAGCGCCGCCGCCAGCAGGTTGCTCAGGCGTGGCTGAAGTCGCTCCGCGACGACGCCGACGTCGAGGACTTCCGCGCCCAGGTCCTCGGCTGAGGAGTGCAGCGTGATCCGTGGAAGGGTTGGAGGGGAAGCGATTCCCTTCCGACCCTTTCGCCGTTTAACCGGTCACGGTTCTCCCAGCCTCCGCAGCGAGGGCGACACGATCTGGCTTGAGGCCGGCCGCCCCGCTCCACGCGAGCACGGCGGCGGGGACCGCCCACGGCGGCAGGACGCGGCGCAACGCGGACCGGATCGCCTCGGCGTCGGGCGGCGCGCCGGTTTCCAGCCGAACGAACGCGACGGGCCGCGCACCCCACTCGGCGTCGGGCACAGGCACCACGACGGCCTCGGCGACGCCCGGCAGTGCGGCCAGCGCGGCCTCAACGGCCTCGGGCTGCACGTTCTCGCCGCCCGAGACGAAGCGCGTCCCGGCCCGGCCCGTCACGACGAGCCGGCCCGCGGCGTCGATCTGGCCGAGATCACCTGTCGCGAACCAGCCGTCGCGCGTCGGCAGCGGGGCGAGCCCGTCGGGCGTGAGCGTGCCGGCGGCGAGCACCGTCCCGCGGACCTCGATCTCGCCGTCGCCCGAGATCCGCACGGCGCGGCCGGGCAGCGGCGTCCCAGACGTCCCGAGCGCGTCGCGCCCCGCACCCGGCGCCGTCATCGTCACCGTGGACGTCGTCTCGGTCATGCCATAGCCAACGCAGACAGGTAGACCGGCGTCGACGGCGGCGTCCAGCAGGGCGGGCGCGATGCCGCTGCCGCCGAGCAAGGCCGCGCGGAGGCTCGCGCCCGCCGCCGCGTCGTCGCGGAGCAGGCGGTAGAGCTGCGTCGAGACGAACGAGGCATGCGTCGGGCGGAAGCGGCGCAGCGCCTCGGCCGTGCCGGTGCCGGGTGCCGGGATCGCCATCGTCGCCCCGGCGACCGCGCACCGCACGACGACGCCGAGCCCGCCGACGTGGTGCAGCGGCAGGTCCAGCAGCCACGTGTCGCCCGCCCGCAGCCCGGCCCGCGCGTTCACACCAACCGCACTCTCCACATGGTTCTCCACGGTGTGGAGGACGGCCTTCGGCGCGCCGGACGAGCCCGAGGTGTGGACGACGGTCCAGGGCTGGGATGCGGGATTAGGGCTCGGGGGCTGAGGATTGGGGGCTGAGGACGGTCCTGTTGCAGTGAGATCGGCGAGCGTAGACTCCTTCAGAACCGTTCTCAGGCCGAGGCGCGACGCGGCGGCGGCGACGTCGGCGGCGGGCCAGCGGGGCGCGAGCGGGACGACGACGACGCCCGCGCGGAGCGCGGCGAACAGCACGACCACGACGTCGGCGCTCGGCCTGGAGACGACGCCGATGCGGGTATCGCCTGTGAGCCGGGCCGCACATGCCGCGACGCGGGCGTCGAGGTCGGCCCACGACCAGACGGCGGCGTCGGTGACGACGGCGGGCGCGTCGGGACGGGCGTCGGCCTGGGCGCGGATCGGGTCGGGGATCACAGCCGGACGGGGCGGGCGAGCAGGCCGGGGACGTCCACGAGCGGGCGGTCCAGCGGCAGGCGCGGGTCGAGGACGTCGCGCGCGAGCCAGCGGTATGTGTCCAGACCCGCCGCGTGCCCGCCCGTCGCCGCGGCGAGCGCGACGAGCCCGCGCAGCCCGACGCCGCTCTCGAAGGCGGCGCTGATCACGACGCGTGCGCCGACGCCCTGCGCCCGCTCCGCGATCGCGTGCGCCGACGCGATCCCGCCGACGAGCGTCGGCTTGACGACGACGGCCGCGGCCCAGCCGCGGATGAGGTCGATGCCGCCCGGCCCCTGGAGCGTCTCGTCGAGCGCGAGCGGCAGGCCCGTGTCGAGCCACAACTCGGGCAGGCCGGCCGGGTCCGCGAGCGGCTCCTCGATAAAGTCGAGCGCGACGTCCGCGAGGGCATCGGCGAAGCGGCGGGCGTCGTCTCCAGACCAGGCGCGGTTGGCGTCGAGCCGCAGCGCCACGTCGGGTCCGACGGCGGCGCGGGCAGCGCGGACGCGCGCGGCGTCGGTGAGGACGTCTGTGCGTCCGACCTTGAGCTTGACGGTCCGGTAGCCAGCCCGGGCGAGGCGCTCGGCCTCGGCCGGGCTGCCCGAGAGGACGAGCCCGGCGAGCGGCAGCGTGACGTCGGGGTCGGGCGAGAACGCGAGCGGGCGCTCGTCGTCCTGCGCGGCGGCGTCCGCGAGCGCGAGGTCGAGCCCGAACCGTGCGGCGGGCGGCAGATTCGAGGCGTCGCCCGTAGCGGCCCGGTCGAGTGCGTCCATCGTCTCCTGGAGCGTCTCGCGCGAGAAGCCGGGCAGCGGCGCCGCATCGCCCCACCCGACCGACCCGAGATCGGTCTCGACGCGGACGAGCACGCCGCGGCGCTCGGTCTGCGCGGCGCCGCCCCACACGACCGGCTCGGTGAGAGGCAGCGCATACGGGAGCAGCGAGAGCGTCGTACCGGCCGTCACGTCAGGACCCAGCCGATGGCGAAGACGAGCGAGTACACCAGCAGCACCGCGGCCGTCCTGCCGAGGATCGGCCCCGCCGCCGCCCCGTGCGACCGGCGAAGCGCGATCACCAGCAGCGGGGCCGCGACGGCTGCGACGAGGCACGCCGCGAGCGCGCCGACGTGCGCCGTCGTGCCGGGCAGCCGGGCGAGCACGTCGGCCCGCTCGGCCGCGTACGCCGCGATGTCGCCGGGCGCCGGGCGCGGGATCGCCGCGAATCGCTCGGCCATGCTCTTGAGCGTCGCCGCCTGCTCGCGCGTCACGAGGTGCCGCCAGCCCTGCCAGGCGAAGAGCGGGACCCACAACGCAGCCACAAAACACATCATGTACAGTCCGATCCCGAACTCTCGCCCGAAGCGCACGACGAGCGTCCGCTTGTTGGCCGCCCGGTCCTGCTCGACGTCGCGGACGTTGTTGGCGATGAGGATCGCCGTCGCGAGCGCGCCCGGCCCGATCCCGGCGACGAGCACCCACGCCGGCAGCGCGAGCGCCTGCACGAGGTACGTCCCGCCGACGGCGACGGGGCCAAAGAAGACGAGCACGAACACGTCCGCGAGGCCCGTGTAGGCGAGCGCGTACCGGCCCTTGGTGTATGCGTATCCGCTCGCGATGGCGACGAGGCCGAGCGCGAGGATCGGCCAGCCGCCGCGCCACACCAGGAACAGCCCCGACAGGAATGCCGCGCCGAAGGCGAGCGCCGCGGCCGTCCGCATCTGCGCCGCCGTCACCCATCCCTCATTGACGGCCCGCCTGGGCCCGACGCGCTCGGCCGTGTCGGCCCCGCGTGCCGAGTCCTCGGCGTCGTTGGCGTAGTTGGTCCCGACCTGGATCAGGAGCGCCCCGGCGAGCGCGCACAGCGCCGCGCCCGCGTGGAACGCGCCGTCCGCAACCGCGAAGGCCGTCCCGAGCACGACCGGCGCCGCCGCCGCCGGCAGCGTCTTCGGGCGGGCGGCGGACAGCCAGATGCGCGCGGCCGTCGGCCGCGCGGGGATAGGGGATGCGGCATGGGGGATGAGCAGACCGCCGCCCGACTGGTCGTCCGCGGGTTTCCCATCCCGTATCCCGTATCCCGAATCCCGCCGGCTCACGGCCGGTACCCGTCGGCGTCGAAGTTCGGCGGGCGGCGCTCGAGGTAGGCGTTGCGGCCTTCCTGGCCCTCCTCGGTCATGTAGAACAGCATCGTCGCGTGGCCGGCGAGTTCCTGGAGGCCCGCGCCGCCGTCCTCGTCCGCGTTGGCCGCGGCCTTGATCATGCGGATGGCGATGTTCGAGTTGGCGA
>JBBSUZ010000274.1:0-4318 GCA_038233965.1 Rhodothermales bacterium
CGCCGCCCTCCTCCTTCCGCCCAATGCCTGACACCACCGATCCCGAGGAGGGCATTCCCACCCAGGTCAACGTCGTTCCCGCGTCCGCGGGAATCCAGAGTGGCGAGCAGAACGCTGAGCAGAGTGAGGAACGACCCGCGGCCGACGATCCCACTGTCACGAGGCGCGCGCTGGACGTCCGAGGGCACCTCGCGACTCTGGATCCCCGCGTGCGCGGGGATGACGGCATCGGGGAGGTGGCGCGCGCCTCAGGCACGCCGGACGGAACGCGGGCAGGCGCTGCGGCGAGCACGTCTCCAGCCGACGCGCTCCTCTTCGACGCCCTCGCCGAGTCCGACGAGACGACGCCGATCGACGTCGCACTCGGGCGCACGCTCGCCCGCCTCGATCCGGCTAACGGTCGCGCGCTCGCCCTCGCGACCGCCCTCGCGTCGGTCGCGCGCCGTCGCGGCGACAGCGCCGTGAGCCTCGCGGACTGGGCCGGACAGCCGTTCCCCGGCACGGCCGTCGTCTTGCCCGACGCCGAGGCGTGGACGTCGGCGCTCCGCGCGAGCCCGGCTGTCGGGGTGAGCGGACCGCTCGTGCTCGACGACGTCGGCCGCGTCCAGTTCGCCCGCGACCGGGCGTCCGAGACCGGGCTCGCCGGCCGCCTCGCCGCGCTCGCGGCCGAGCCCGCGCCCGCAGGGGAGCCCGAGGCGCTCGCCGAGACCTTCGCCGCCCTCTTTCCCGGATCGGACGCGGCGGATCGGCAGGCCGTGGCCGCGGCGGGCGCGCTCCGGCACCGCCTCGCCGTCGTCGCCGGCGGGCCGGGCACAGGCAAGACGACGACCGTCGTGCGGATGCTGGCCCTGCTCGCCGCCGCGCGCCCCGGCCTCCGCATCTCGCTCGCCGCGCCGACCGGCAAGGCCGCCAACCGCCTCGGCGCGTCCGTCGCCGGCGGCGCCGAGCGCCTCGGCCTCGCCGGCCTGCCGACGACCGCGACCACGCTCCACCGCCTGCTCGAGTACTCGCCGACCCGCCGCAGCGTGGGCCGCACGCCCGAGCGCCCGCTCCCGGCCGACGTCGTCGTCGTGGACGAGGCGTCGATGGTGGACCTCAGCCTGTTCGCCGCACTCGCCGCCGCCCTCCGCCCGGACGCGCGCCTGATCCTGCTCGGCGACCGCGACCAGCTCCCGAGCGTCGACGCCGGCACCGTCTTCGCCGACCTCTGCGCCGCCGCCGACGTCCCGCCCGCCGACGCGCCGGGCGTTTTCTCCGCCTTCTGCGCGGCCCTCGGCCTCGCCGGCGTCCCCGAGCCCGCGACGCCGCTCGCGGCCGCGGTCGTCCGCCTCGAGAAGACGTACCGCTACGCCGACGGGTCGGGCCTCGGCGCGCTCGCCCGCGCCCTCCGCGACGGCGACGCCGGGGCCGTCGAAGGCGCGATCGCGACGGCGACGGATGTTCAGGTCGACGCTTCGGGCGACGTCTGGCCGCACGTCCGCGACGCCGCCGCCGCGCTCGTCTCGGCGTCCGACCCCGCCGATGCGCTGCGGCTCGCGGCCGCCTTCCGCCTGCTCGCACCGATGCGCGGCGGCCCGCGCGGCGTCACCGCGCTGAACCGGCTCGTCGAGTCGCGGCTCGTCGCCGAGGGCCTCGCCACACCGGCCGAATGGATGCACGGCCGGCCCGTCCTCGTGACGCGAAACGATCACGACCGCGCGCTCTACAACGGCGACGTCGGCGTGGTGTGGGCGCCGGGCGGCGAGCGGCCCGTCGTCGTGTTCGAGCCGGATGCGAGCACAGGCGGACCACTGCGCGAGATCCCGGTCGGGGCGCTGCCAGAGAACGAGACGGCGTGGGCGACGACCGTCCACAAGAGCCAGGGCTCCGAGTTCGACCGCGTCGTCGTGGTCCTGCCGGCCGAGGGGACGCCGCAGGCCGAACGCCTCACGCGCGAGCTCGTCTACCCCGCCGTCACACGGGCCCGAGGCGCGACGGACGCCGTCCCCGTCCCGCTCGTCATCGTCGGCTCGGGCGCCCTCCTCGCCGAGGCCGCCGCTCGCCGCGAGACGCGCACGTCCGGCTTCCCCGACGCCCTCCGCGACGCCGCCCGCGCCTGACCTCTCTCCCACCCTCTCCGACTTCCGATGACGCTCGACATGCCGCTGCCCGGCGGGACGACCGCCACGTTCCCGCTGCCCGACGCCGCGCCCGACCGCTTCGACCCGATCGGCATGGCCGAGGAGGCCGCCGACCTCCCGCCCGCCGAGGCCCTCGCCCTCCTCGACGCCGCCGTCTTCGCCGCCGCATCGGACGCCGGCGCGATGGGCGACGAGGCGCTCGAAGACGACGAGCAGACCGTGTTGGAAGCCCGCCCGCCGGATGACCCGGCCGACTACGACCCGCTCGCGCTCTACGACCTCGCCACCGTCCTCGCGACCCGCGCCGGGACGCGGACCGACGACCTGCCAGCGACGCTCGCCGACTTCGACGCTGCCATCGCCGTCCTCGCGTCGCTCCACCACGTCACGGACGCCAGTCCGCTCGAGGCCTTCGGCTACGACGCCGCGCACCTCGACGCCGAGCGCGCCGACGTCACCATCGAACGCGCCCTCGCCCGCCACCGTGCCGGGCAGGACGCCACGGACGACCTCGACCGCGCCCGAGCCCTCGCGCCCGCCAACGCCGCCGTCCTCAACAACCTCGCCGACGCCCTCCGCAAATCTGGTCGCCTCGACGACGCCCGCGCCACTGTCAACCAGGCCGAGGCCGCGCTGACGGACGACGATGACGACGAGCTGCGCGCCATCATAATTGAGACGCGCGACGAAATCGCTGCTGATCAGGTAGAGTCGACTCGCGAAGGCATTTGACCTCTATCGTCCGCGCGACGGTGTAGCGGGCTGGATACGGCGCGCAGTTGCGAGGTGCATGATCGGCGGTATTTTCCAGTTTCGAAATTGGAAATCATGACCGTTCTACGCCCCCACGACGTCCTCGTTCTACTCGCGCTGGTCGCTCGCGAAAGCGAGCCGTTCAGTTCGTTTGCTGAGGTCGCGGCTCAGACGGGCATTAGCATTGGAGAAGTACATAAGAGTCTGGCGCGTGCAGACGCCGCGCACTTATACCGCAGTGCAACACGCCGGGTCGAGCGCGAGGCACTTCACATGTTCCTGACCGGTGGCGTCCAGTACGCTTTCCCGGCCGCCCGGGGCGCGCTCGTCCGCGGCGTCCCGACTGGGGTGGCGGCTCCTCCGCTTGCGGATGCATTCAACGGGCAAACCCTGCCGCCCGATCTCACACCAGTCTGGCCGAGCCCGACTGGCACGCGCCGAGGGTACACGATAGAACCCTTGTACCGGACTGCACCTGAGATCGCAGAGCGGGACCCGGCCCTGTACGAGTTGCTCGCGCTCACCGACGCGGTGCGTGAAGGTCGTGCCCGAGAGCGAGGCGATGCCCTCTGGACACTCACAACCAAGATTTTCGGCTAACACGGACCAGTCATGCCCTTTCCAGACATGCTCGGACCCCGGCAAATTTGCACCGTCGCGCGGCGGCTCGGACTGCTCGCCGATAGCGTCGTGTTTCTGGGCGGGTCCTGCGTCCCGCTGCTCATCACGGATCCGGTCGCGCCAGCTTTCCGCTCGACGCGCGACGTCGACTTCGTCACGACAGTCTCTTCGCGCGCGCAGTACGCAGACCTGGAGGCTGACCTTCGGGCGCTGGGTTTCCAGCACGACACGTCGGACGGCGCGCCTCTCTGCCGTTGGCTGGCCGAAGGCATCATCATCGACGCAATGCCGGCCGACCCGGCCATCCTAGGCTTCAGCAATCCTTGGTATCCGTACGCCCTTGCGTCGTCCTGGAGCTTCACCTTCAAGGAGGGCGTTCCCGTGCGCGTCATCGCCGCGCCAGCATTTCTGCTCACCAAGTGGGCGGCCTTCCAGAGCCGGGGCGGTGGAACCGATATATACGGGAGCCACGACCTCGAAGACATCCTGACCGTCATCGACGGGCGGGCTGAGATCGTCAGCGAAACGTCGGTGGCGGACGGCCCGGCGCGGGCAGCTCTGCAGGCGGCGTGCGCCGAGTTGATCGCGAACGAGCGCTTCCTCAACGCACTCCCCGGCCTCGTCGAGCCGGGACGCGACGGAATCGTGGCGTCCCGACTGGCCTCGATAGCCGCTTAGCTTACCCCGGCGTCCACGCCGCGACGCGGTCCGCGACGGCGCGGCGGACGTTCTCGGCCGGCACGCGGATCTGCTCGGTCGTGTCGCGGTCGCGCAGCGTCACCGTCCCGTCCTCGGCCGTCTGCCCGTCGACGGTGATGCAGACC
>JBBSUZ010000275.1:0-4308 GCA_038233965.1 Rhodothermales bacterium
ATCATCTGGCTTATCGTCGGCGGCCTCGCCGGCTGGATCGCGAGCAAGATCATGGGCACCGACGCCCAGCAGGGCGTCCTGCTCAACATCGTCGTCGGCATCGTCGGCGCCATGCTCGCCGGCTGGTTCATCAGCCCGCTCCTCGGGATCGGCACGATCAACGACGGCTTCAGCATCGGTGCGTTCCTTGTCTCGATCGCGGGTGCGTGCATCCTGCTGTTCCTGTACAAGCTCATCACCGGCCGCAAGAGCACCGTCTAAGGAGCCTTTCGCTGGATCTTCCGCTCGCGGGCGGTCTGCATGGCAGGCCGCCCGCGTTCTTTGTGACTCGCCCGCATCCCGCCTCGTGTCCGCTCGCCTCCTCGTCCTGTTTGCCTTCGCGCTCACCGTCGCCGCCTGCGGCACGCCTGACCCCGCCGACCCGGCCGCCGTGCTCGTCCCCGAGGCCGACGTCGCGCGCGTCCAGATGCACACGTTCGTCGAGACGCAGGGCATCGACGCCGAGATCGCGCGCGTCGAGGCCGAAGCCGCCGCCGCGGACTCGCTTCGTCAGCGCGCCTACACGCCGGTCCTCGAGCGCCTCCGCCAGGACCGCCGCCGCCTTCAGGTCCGGGTCGACAGCCTCGCGCCGATGCCGAAGGCCGTCTTCGACTCGACCACGGCGGGCATCGCCGCCCAACTCACGGCCCTGCGCACCGGCGTCGCCCGGGCCCGCTTCGACGCCGCGACGGACGCCGCGTCGCTCGCCGCGGCCACGGCCCAGCGCCTGGGCCGCTTCGACGCCCGCCTCGCCGCCGCCCGCCCGGCTGCGCTCGCCGACACGACGGGCCGGCTCACGGCGTCTCTCGACACGCTCTCGGCGCAGCGCGCGCGCCTCGCCGCCCGCATCGACGCCTTCGCCGACACCACGGCGGCCGGCTTCACGCGGCTGCGCCAGACGACCGCTCGCGAGGCGCAGCGCCTCGACGCCCGCATCGGTCAGGTCGCGCCGGACACGACGGCGGCGACGCCCGCGCGCCCGTAACGCCACGCACCGACGTCCCCGTCCGCCGTCATCCGGCGTTGACCCAATCGACGCCCCATTGGACGAGCGCATCGGCGCGGTCCTGCGTCGGCGCCTCGGAGTAGACGCGGAGGACGGGCTCGGTGCCCGAGGGGCGGAAGAGGAGCCAGCCGTCCTCGGTCCGGAACTTGAAGCCGTCCAGCGTCTCCGTCTTGACCACCGGCTGCCCGGCGATCTCGGTGAAGCCCGTCTTCTCGAGCTCGGCGAGGGCCGAGTCCTTGCGCGCGGGCGTCGTGTGGAGGTCCTGGCGCGACTGGAAGTGCGGCCCGAACTCGTCCATCAGCTCGCGCACGAGGCCCGAGAGCGTCCGCTCGCGCTTGACCATCATCTCGACCACGAGCAGGCCGATGAAGAGGCCGTCGCGCTCGGGGATGTGGCCCTTGACGGCCATCCCGCCAGACTCTTCGCCGCCGACGAGCACGTCCTTCTCGACCATCAGCGGGCCGATGTACTTGAAGCCGATCGGCGTCGTGATGACGGTGAGGCCGTACTGCTTGCCCATCTTGTCCAGCATGTCCGTCGTCGAGAACGTCTTGACGATGTCGCCGCGCAGGCGCTTCTCGACGTGGAGGTACTTGACGAGGAGCGCCAGGATCTTGTGCGAGTCCACGAAGGTGCCCTCCTCGTCGACGAGGCCGATGCGGTCGGCGTCGCCGTCGGTCGCGAGGCCGGCGCCGCACGAGTTCTCGACGGTCGTCCGGAGCAGCTCGCCGAGGTTGCGCTCGATGGGCTCGGGCGCCTGCCCGTACATGCCCGGGTTGAGGTCGTGGTGCAGCTCGGTCACGCGGACGCGGCCGAGCAGTTCGGACACGATGCCCTGCCCGGCGCCGAACATGGCGTCGTAGGCCACGCGGACGCTGGCCTCCTTGATCGCCGAGAGGTCGATGCGCTGCTTCAGCAGGTTGACGTAGGCCGCGCGCAGGTCGAAGGTCTCGATGAGGCCCTCGGCGACGCAGGCGTCGTAGGTCTTGACCTCGGGCGCGTCCGCGCTCAGCGCGGCCATGCGCGCCTCGACGTCGGCGATCATCTCGGGCGAGGCCGGGCCGCCGAAGTGCGCCTTGATCTTGAAGCCGTTGTACTGCGGCGGGTTGTGGCTCGCCGTGATGACGATGCCGGCCGTGTGGCCGCCGTCGGCCGTGGCCCACGAGATGGCGGGCGTGGTCACGAACGAGTCCGCGAGGCGGACGCGGACCCCGGCCGAGGCCATCACGCGGGCGACGTGCTGGGTGAAGGCCTGGCCCTGGAAGCGCGTGTCGTACCCCATCACGACCGAGCCGTCGCCGTCGGTCTGTGCCTGCACCCACTCGGCGGTCGCACGTGCGACGCGCGTGAGGTTGTCGAAGGTGTAGCCGTCGCCGATGACGGCGCGCCAGCCGTCGGTGCCAAACGTAACAGTTTCGCTCATATCGTAAAGCCGGGTGAGGTCGTGGAACGTGGGGAAACTACCGCGGCACGGCAGGTCGAACCCGTGGGGCATCGGAGGATAAACCGCGCCCGGCCATGCTCAGCACGCGCGCCGTCACCCGTGTGTCACCGCCTGCCATTACCGTGCCTGATGTCGGCGACGACGCGCGCGAACTCGGCGAGCATCATCGCCGTCGCGCCCCACACCTCGTGCCCGCCGACGTCGAAGAACGGGACGTCGATGACGGTGCCCGGTGCGTGGAGCGGGTTGCCATCCAGGCGGCGCGGCGCGCGGCGCCGGTGATCGGGCCCGACCAGGTCGGCGACGGGCACCTCCAGCAGCGCCGCGACCTCGGCCTCGTGGGGCTGGAACGCGGGCCGCGCGGGCAGGCTCGCGACGACGGGCCACACGCGGAAGCCGGACGGCGGGACGTACAGCGGCGTCAGCCGCCCGAGCACATCGACGTCCGCCACTCCGACCTCCTCGAAGGCCTCGCGGCGTGCGGCGTCCTCGGGCGTCTCGCCGGCGTCGATGGCTCCGCCGGGCAGTGAGATCTGGCCCGAGTGGGCGCGGAGGCTCGGCTGTCGCAGCGTCAGCACGAGGCACGGCGCGCCCGACGCGTCCGGGTAGAGCAGGACGAGCGTCGCGGCCGTCCGCCCCGTCTTGCCCACGACCGAGATCACGGCGGGGTCGGTCCGCGGCGCGAACGGGGCCATCTCGCCGTGCGCGGCATAGCCGGGAAGCGCGTCGTTGCCGTCGCGCCCGACGACGAGGCGCTCGCGCAGAGTGGCGACGAGCGCGGCGTGGTCCGTCACAGCCCCGCCGCCGCCTCGCCTCTCGCGATGAGCATGCCGGACTGCGCGCGCGGCGTCACGAGCACCTCCTGCACGTTGACGTGCTCGGGCGCGGTCGCGCAGTAGACGACGGCGTCGGCGACGTCGCTGGCCGCGAGCGCGTGCGTGTCCGAGTAGACGGCGTCGGCGCGCTCGGCGTCGCCCGAGAAGCGGACGAGCGAGAACTCGGTCTCGACGAGGCCCGGCGAGACGGCCGAGACGCGGACCGGCGTGCCGTGGAGGTCCATCTTGAGCCCGAGCGTGAGCGCGAGCAGGGCGTGCTTGGTCGCGCAGTAGACGGTTCCGCCGGCGTAGACGTGGTGCCCGGCCGTCGAGCCGATCGTGACGACGTGGCCGCGCCCGCGCGCGAGCATGCCCGGCACGACGGCGCGGATGCCGTACAGCACGCCCTTGACGTTGGTGTCGACCATCGCGTCGATCTCGTCGACCGAGTTCTCCCAGACGGGCCCGAGCCCGCGCGCGAGCCCCGCGTTGAGGACGGCGACGTCGATCCCCGACCAGGCGTCCGGCAGGCCCGCGATGGCGGCGACGTGCGCCTCGGCGTCGGCGACGTCGAGCGGGAGGGCGAGCGCCTGCCCGCCGGCGTCCGTGATCTCGGCCACGAGGGCGTCGAGGCGATCCGCGGAGCGGGCAGAGACGACCACGCGGTCGCCGCGGCGGGCGAAGGCGCGGGCGGTCGCGGCGCCGATGCCGGCGGAGGCGCCGGTGACGAGGACGGTGAGGGCGGGCACGGGCGGGTCGGTAGAGAGACAGGCGAACCTCGCCGCGCCGCGCCGGGGTTCCGCGCCGCCTCCGGCCCCGCCGCCCGGCTAGCCCGCGATGTCGCCGAAGAGGATGAGCGAGATGCGGACGATCACGACGTCGGCGACGAGGATGAGCAGGCTGGACACGACGACGGCCTGCATGGCCGCCTGCCCGACCTCGCGCGTGCCGCCGCGGACGTTGTAGCCGAGGTAGCAGCTCACGATGCCGACGATGAAGCCGAA
>JBBSUZ010000276.1:0-4277 GCA_038233965.1 Rhodothermales bacterium
GTCGGGACGACGGTCGAGACGATCGCGCTCGAGATCCGGCACCTCCAGCGAAGCGAGGTCCTCGAGGCTGAGGAGGCGTTCGGGGCGGGGCAGAAGGGCTCGTCCGCGATGCCGCACAAGCGCAACCCGATCGGCTCGGAGAACCTGACGGGGCTCGCGCGCCTGCTCCGCGGCTACATGCTGACTGCCTTCGAGAACGTGGCCCTGTGGCACGAGCGCGACATCAGCCACTCGTCCGCCGAGCGCGTCATCCTCCCCGACGCGACGATCGCGCTGGACTACGCCCTCGCCCGGCTCGCGCGGATCGTCGAGGGTCTGCTGGTGTACCCGGACCGGATGGCGGAGAACCTCGACCGGACGTACGGGCTCGTCTACTCGCAGCGCCTCCTGCTCGGCCTCGTCGATGCCGGCATGAGCCGCGAGGCGGCCTACGACACCGTCCAGCCGCTCGCGATGCAGGCGTGGCGCGAGCGGACGCCCTTCCGCGCGCTCGTCGAGGCGTCGCCCGCGATCACCGAGCGCCTCGCCGCGGACCGGATCGCCGACGCGTTCGAGCCGGCGGCGCAGCTCGGGCACGTCGACACGATCTTCGAGCGCGTCGGGCTCGGGACATGAGCGACGGGGTGGACGTCCCGGCGCGTGTCGAGGCGCTGCTCGACGCGCTCGGGCGCGAAGGGCTCGGCCGCTCGCTCGCGGACCTCGGGTGGACGTTCCGGTGGGACCGCGCCCGACGCCGCCTCGGCCTGTGCACGTGGAAAAGGGGCGGGCGGTCCGTCAAGACCGTCTCGCTCTCGCGGCCGCTCACCGCCGTGCTCGGGTGGGGCGTCATGGAGGACGTCGCGCGCCACGAGATCGCGCACGCGCTCGACTTCGAGACGCGCGGCCGCTCCGCCCACGACGCCGCGTGGAAGGTGTGGGCGCGGCGGTGCGGCGCAGATCCGACGGCGACCTACGACGGCCCGTTGCCCGACGACGGGACGTCCCGCCTCGTCGCGCGGTGCCCGGCGTGCGGCTTCTCTCGCCCGTTCCACCGGACGCCGACGCGCGCCTACGCCTGTCCGGACTGCACGCCGCGCGTCTTTCTGCGGATCGACGAGCGCGCGACCGGCCGCGTCGTCCGCTCCGGCGGCGCCGCGCCCGGCCCGTCGCCGGCCGCGCGCTACGTCGCGGCGTGCCCGGCGTGCCACGTGCGCGCCGAGCGGCAGCGCCGCCCGACGCGCCGCCTGGCCTGCGCCGCCTGCTGCCGGCGCCACGCCGGCGGCCGGTTCAGCGAGCTGTACGAGTTGCGGTTTCACCGGACCGCCTGACGCACGCCTCGCTGCTCAGAGCAGCGTGCCCTGCAACCGGACGGCGGCGACGGTGAAGTAGATCATGAGCCCCGTCACGTCCACGAGCGTCGCGACGAACGGGGCGGACGACGCGGCGGGGTCGAAGCCGACGCGCTGCATGATGAGCGGCAGGAGCGCGCCCGAGAGCGTCCCCCAGAGGACGACGCCGACGAGCGAGATGCCGATCGTGAGCGCGATGAGCGGCCAGTGCGGGCCGTACGAGCCGAAGGCGAGCGCCCAGATGGTGATCCGCAGCATCCCGACGGCACCCAGGATCGAGCCCATCACGAGCCCCGTCAGCGTCTCCCGGCGGACGAGCCGCCACCAGTCCGCGAGGGTCACCTCGCCGACGGCGAGCGCGCGGATGATGAGGCTCGCCGCCTGCGAGCCGCTGTTGCCGCCCGACGAGATGATGAGCGGCACGAACAGCGCCAGCACGACCGCTTTGGCGATCTCGGCCTCGTAGATGCTCATCGCCGTCGCCGTCAGCATCTCGCCGAAGAAGAGGATCACGAGCCAGCCGGTGCGCTTGCGGACGAGCGTCCAGAACGGCGTCTGGAGGTAGGGCGCGTCGAGCGCCTCGAGGCCGCCGAAGCCCTGGATGTCCTCGGTCGCCTCGGCCTCGGCGACGTCCAGCACGTCGTCCACGGTGACGATGCCGAGGAGGGTGCCGGCGGCGTCGACGACGGGGAGGCTGGTGCGGTCCGTGTCGCGGAAGGCGGCGACGGCGGTCTCCTGGTCGTCGGTCGCGGTGAGGGCGCGGGCTCGGGCGTCCATCACGCTCCGCACGGGCGTGTCGGCGTCGGCGAGGAGGACGTCGCGGATGCCGACGGTGGCGACGAGCCGCCAGCCGCGCTCGACGACGTACAGCGTGTGGATGGTCTCCGAGTCGGTCCCGTAGCGGCGAATCTGGCGGAGGGCCTCGCCGGCCGTCCAGTCCGGCCGCACGGCGATGTACTCGGTCGTCATGAGGCGGCCGACGGACTCGGGCGGGTAGCCGAGCAGGCGGACCGCGACGTCGCGCTCCTTGGGGCTCAGCAGCGTCAGCAGGTGCTGGACGACCGGGCCGGGGAGGTCGGCGAAGAAGGCCGTGCGGTCGTCGTCGTCGACGCGCTCGAGGAGGTCGGCCAATCGCTCCTGCTCGCTCGCGAGGGCCTCGACGAGGGCGGACTGCGCGTCGTGGTCGAGGTGCTCGAAGACGTCCGCGGCGGCCTCGCGGCCGAGCGTGGCGAAGGCGGCGGCGCGCTCGGTCGGGTCGTCGAGCGCGTCGAAGAGGGCGGCGGCCTCGGCCGGGTCGGCGGCGGACATGCGCTCGAGCAGTGCGCGGAGGTCGGCGGTCTCGGTCACAGCTCCGGGAGGCTGGCCTCCGGGCGGCCCGACGCGGCGATGCCCTGCCGCTCGTCCACGCGGAGCAGCAGCAGCCCGCCGATGAGGAAGAAGATCAGGACCGAGGCGACGCCGGCGCGCTGGCTCGCGAAGGCCGTCGTGAGCATGCCGAAGAGGAGCGGCCCGGCGAAGGCGGCGGCCTTGCCCGTGAGGGCGAAGAAGCCGTAGAACTCGTTCTCCTTGTCGGGCGGCGTGAAGCGGCCGATGAGCGAGCGCGACGCGGCCTGGTTCGGACCCGCGGCGATGCCGATGAAGATGCCGGCGACCCAGAAGACGGCGCGGCTCGGGGCGAAGACGCCGAGCAGCGTCGCGGCCGAGAGCAGGACGAGCGAGATCAGGACGGTCCGCTTGCCGCCGAGCGTGTCGTCCACGAAGCCGAAGCCGAACGCGCCCGCGCCGGCGGCCACGTTGAGCGCGATGCCGAAGTAGATGATCTCGGTCGTCGAGAAGCCGAAGGTGCCGGCGGCGTAGATGCCGCCGAAGGCGAAGACGGTGTTCAGGCCGTCGTTGTAGAACAGGCGCGCGATGAGGAAGCGGAAGGCGTCGCGGAAGCGGCGCATCTCGCGGAACGTGCCGGCGAGCTCGCGGCCCGTCGCGCGCAGGATCGCGCCGACGCCGGGCGAGGGGATGCGCGTGTCCGTGAGCGTCGTGAAGGCAGGGATGCTGAACACGGCGAACCACGCGGCCACGAGCAGGGTCGTCGCCCGGATGTTGGCGCCGCCGGCCTTGGCGAAGAGCATCGGCGTCTCGGGGAGGACGAGCAGGACGAGGGCCAGCACGAGCGCGAGCAGCCCGCCGACGTAGCCCAGCGCCCAGCCGTTACCGGAGATTTTGCCGATGGCCTCCGGCGGCGCGATGTCCGGCAGGAACGCGTTGTAGAAGACGCCCGCGAGCTCGAAGGCGACGTTGGCGACGACGAACAGCGCGAGCGCGGCCATCGCCTGCCCCGGCACGGGGAAGAAGAGCCCGACCGTCGCCGCGATGCAGATGGCGGTCGTGGCGAGCATGAACGCCTTGCGCGTGCCCGTCCGGTCGGCGATGGCCCCGAGGAACGGCGACATCACGGCGACGAGCAGCGCCGTCAGGCCGACGCCGCGGCTCCAGAGCGCCGAGCCCGCGATCTCGTCCGGCAGCCCGTCCGCGCCGAGGACCATGCCCTTGGTGAAGAACGTCGCGTAGACGAACGTCACGATGAGCGTCGTGAAGGCCGAGTTGGCGAAGTCGTAGAGGGCCCACGCCCAGACCGTCTTCTTGGCGTACGGCAGCCGGGGCGACGGGTTGGCGGGCGTCGCGGCGCGCGGGAGGTCGGGAGTCTGATCGGACGGGCGGGGCGGTTCCATCTCGGCGCGGCGGGTGACGGCCGAAGCTAGCCGCCGACCGGCCGCCGCCGATGGTCCGCCTGTACCAGACGGCGAGTCCGTCGCGCGCCCGCCCGTCGCCCGGACTGCGCCAACGAAAAAATATGTCATCCTGAACTCGTTTCAGGATCTGAATTCACTCGGTAATGAGACGAAGGCAAAATGCAGATCCTGAAACGAGTTCAGGATGACAAGTAGTGGGGTA
>JBBSUZ010000277.1:0-4257 GCA_038233965.1 Rhodothermales bacterium
GCTGACGCTCGCTGCTGCGGCCGACGTGACGGTGACCGTGTACGACCTGCTCGGCCGCCTCGTGGCGACGCCGGTTCAGGGACCGTTCGCACCAGGCGAGCACCGCGCGGCGCTCGACATGGGGTCGCTCGCGCCGGGCGTGTACGTCGTGCGTGCAGTAGCGAACACGCCCGGCGGCACGGTCGTTCAGACAGCTCGCCTGACCGTGACCCGATGACCTGCTGCTTCATGAGCACACGCTCGCCGAGCACACGCGCCGCGCAGGTGGGGGGACGGCCCCTCGCCCGCGCGGGCGTGCTCGCGCTCCTCGCCCTCACTAGTCTGCTCATGCCGCCGGCCCGCGCGCAGACGGTGACGTGGGAGCAGTTGCCGCTCGTCTACACTGATCTTAACCAGCGCGTCCGCGCGGTCGATTTCCTGCGCGGGGAGGGCGCGGCGGCCGACGACCCCGCCGCCGACTCGCTCGTCCTCTTCCACCAAAGCGGCGTCTTCCTCTACAATCCCGCCGGGGCGGCTGGAGCCGGCGACAACGGCATCAACGACCCGTGGTACAAGCTCTGCCGCGGCGTCTTCTGCGGCGGCAAGGCCGGCCTCGTCACCGCTGCAAACTCGCTCCTCGTCAGCAACGGCGTGCTCCAGTCCAGCCGCGCCACGCGCCGCGGGCGCGACTGGGCCTACGGCTACGATGACCTCAGACGCGAGCCCTACATTCAGCTTCAGCGTGCACACCCCGTCGGCGCGGTCCTCGCCGGCATCGGCGACGGCGGCGAGACCGCTCGCTCGCTCCAAGACGGCGCGCCCGGCACGTGGGAGCAGGTCGGGACGGGGCCGGGCTTCCCGCAATCGCTCGGAGAGGTCCCGCCGTCGCCGATGCTGCCCGACGGCCGCGTGCTCTACGGCGTCTGGAACGGCATCCTCACATCCGACGACGGCGGCCTGAGCTACCAGCCCTCGTCGGCCTACGGACAGGCCCGCTACATCGTCTGGTCGTTTACGTTCGTAGACGTGCCCGGCCACCCCTACGGCGGGGTCGCTTACGCCGGCGTGCAGAACTTGAACGAGGCCGAGGGTGGCGGCGAGGCGCGCGGCGCCGAGGCGCTGCGCTCGGACGACGGCGGGACGACGTGGGTGCGCGTGCACCGCTTCAACGCCTACGACATGGACCTGCCGGTGCCGCTGAACACGGACGTGACCGAGGTCATCGTGTACGCGACGCCGGACGGGGCGCTGTGGGCGGGCGTCGGCCAGAGCGCGGGTGCGACGAATCCGCCGCGGGCGGGCATCATGCGCTCGACCGACGGCGGCGCGACGTGGGCGCGTGCGGACTCGCGCTTCCGCGGGCAGGGCCGGTTCGGTCCGATGCCGTTCCAGTTCAAGCTCTCGCGGACGGGTGTGCTCTATGCGGCGACGTGGGTGGGCGCGTGGCGCACGACGGCGGCGGTCGTGGCCGGCGAGGCGTCGCCGTCGGGGGTATCGGAGCCGCTCGGCGTGACGGTGCGTCCGAACCCGGCGGGCGGTCGCGTCGAGGTGGTGCTGACGACGGCCGAGGCGTCGAGTGCGCGCGTGGTCGTGATCGACGCGCTGGGCCGCGAGGTGGCCGTCGTGCTTGACGCCCACCTCGCGTCTGGTGAGCGCGTCGTCGGCATGGACACGGCGTCGTGGCCGGCGGGCGTGTACGTCGTGCGGGCGACCGCCGCCGGTAACGGCGGGGCGCAGACGGCGACGGCGCGGCTCGTCGTGGCGCGGTAGCGCAGAACGCGCACCGCCCCGCCGGCAGAGGGACGGCGGGGCGGCGGACAGAGAGGCAGGAGGGGCGCTCAGCGCTGGCGGTCGGCGTGCATCTCGGCGAGCAGGGCCGTCGGGAGGAAGGCCTCGACCGTGACGCCGTCGGCGACCGTCGCGACGGTGACGTCGTCGAGCGCGCGCATCATGGCGGGCTCGTCCGACGCGCCGACGCGGGCGGCGGAGACGGAGCCGCGGAGCAGGTCCGCGAGGTCGGCCGGCTGCGGCGTCCGGAGGAAGGCGCGGACGGGGACGCCGTCGCGGCCGAAGTCCATCGAGACCGCGACGCCCTGGGCGAGGCGCATCGCGGAGCCGGCCGGGCTCTGGCCGCCGGCGTCGAGGTGGCGGGCGACGAACCACGCGCCGTCGGGGAAGGCGACGCGGTCGAGCAGGTCCTGGACCTCGGGCGAGGCCGTCGTGCCGGTCGTGCCGATGCGGGCGAGCATCTGGCGGACGGTCGCCTCGTCGCCCGCGACGACCATCTGGTCGTTGGGGAAGGCGACGCCGGCCGTGCGGCCCTCGCCCGAGGTCGTCGTGTAGAGCGTGACGCCGCCGACGTCGGCCGTCGTCATCGGGTGCTCGGTCTGCGTCGCGACGAACCGCTCGACGCGCTCGCGCGAGAAGCGCCCGTAGCCGACGAACGCGGCGCGGCCGTTCTCGGAGCCCATCGCGGGCGCGGCGAGGTAGACGCGGTCGAGGTCGCGGCCCGGGTCGAAGCCGGTCTGGCGGACGAAGGCGTCGAACTCGGCCGAGCCGTCGGGCGAGAGCATCTCGAGGCCCGCACCGCCGGTGACGGCCGAGAGCGCGTCCGACTGCCGGGCCGCGGCGAGGTCCATCATGCCGATGACGTCGGCGTCGGCCGGGAGGATCGCGAGGGCCTCGGTCGTCTGGACGGAGCCGCCGATGCCGGGGGCGGTGAGGGCGTTCTCGCAGCCTGAGGCGAGGACGAGCAGAAGGACGGCGGCGGGGACGAGGCGCATGGAGGATGCGGGCTGGAGTGAACGGAGCGGGGTCGGCCGCGGGTGATGGAATGCGGACCCCTCACCCTGTCCCTCTCCCGGGGGAGAGGGGACGCCTTCGCAGGGCGTCGCTCGGCTGATGGGCTGGTCTCGTCGGGAGACCTGAAACGACTCGGTCAGACGTCGCGGCGACCGTAGATGCGGAAAGCGGCAGCATAGCAGACGGCCCCGAAAACCAGCGACGTCGCGAGGGGCACGGCGTCGGCTACGAGACTCGGGGCGTCGGGTTGCGCGGCGACGACGGACGACAGGCCCGAGCCGGTCGCGAGGTGCGGGACGAGGTTTGCGCCGACGGTCGCGAAGCGCGGCAGGGCGTCGCCGAGCAGCGCCACGACGGGGCGGACGAGCGGGCTGAGCGCGGGCTCGAGGCCGGGGATCGCGAGCACGATCGTGACGAACATCAGCCCGAGCGTGACCACGAGCGCGAGCGGGCCCGAGCCGCTCCACACGCTCACGAGCGTCACGACGCCGTAGAGCACGGCGAACATGGCCCACACGGCGGGGATCGCGAGCAGGAAGCGCGGGCTCCAGATGCCGGTCTTGGCCGCCATCACGACCCAGACGGCCCCGAGCAGGTACGTCAGCAGGGCCAGCGTGACGAGGCCGACACCGGCGAGCCGCCCGCCGAGAATCGCGCTCCGCGAGAGCGGCTTGGCGACGAGCAGGTCCGCCTGCCCGGGCTCGACGAGGCTCGCGACGAGCCCGCCGGTGGCGAAGAGGCACAGCAGGATGCCGACCCAGTACGCTGCACCGGCGACGAACGCCTGCGCGCTGAACACGAGCGACTCGAGCGGGTTGGCCCCGCGGAACGGCGCGTCGAGGTCGTCCTGTGTGACGTCGCCCGTCGCGCCCGTCGTGGCCGGACGCCCGCGGGTCGAGTCTGCCGCAGTCGAGTCTGCTGCGGTCGAATCGGCCGCGGTCGGCTTCGCTGCGGTGGAATCGGCCGACGCGCCGCCGGGCGAAGCGGACAGGGCGTCCTCGCCGAAGACGCGCATGCCGGCGAGCGAGCCGTCGACGACGTCCACCTGGAGCGCGAGCGCGAGCGTGAGCCAGACGACGGTCGCGACGACGAAGAGGCCGACGACGACCTTGCGGGCGCGCAGCTCGCGCAGCGTGAGGAGGATGAGGCCAGTCATGGGGGCGTCTCGGTGAGGGCGTCCGCGTGGGTCACGACGTCGACGAAGAGGTCCTCGAGCGACTGCCGCAGCGGCTCGACGGCGTCGACCTCGACGCCGGCCGACCGGAGCGCGTCGAGCGCGGCGTTGAGCGCGGCCCGGTCGGGCACGGTGACGATGGATCGGACGAGCACGGCGTCGGCCGGCGCGCCCGGCGCGGCGTCCGACGTGTCCGACGTGAGGCTCAGGCGGCCGGCGACGTCCTGCGGGACGGGCGTCGAGCGGAGGCGCCACGCGCGGCCCTGCCGCGTCAGCGCGTCCACGGAGCCGTCGCGGACGAC
>JBBSUZ010000278.1:0-4220 GCA_038233965.1 Rhodothermales bacterium
GAGACCGACTTCGTCGCCCGCAACGAGCAGTTCGTCGCCTTCGCCGAGTCCCTCGCGGCCCTCGCGCTCGAGACGCGCCCGGACAGCCTCGAGGCCTTCCGCGCCGCGACGCTCGACGGCCAGACGGTCGCCGATGCGCTCGTCCAGAAGACGGGCCAGGTCGGCGAGAAGATCGACGTCCGCCGCGTCGCCGTCCTCACCGCGACGGACGGCGGGACCATCGTGGATTACATCCACCCCGGCTCCAAGCTCGGCGTGCTCGTCGAGATGACGGGCTCGGACGTGGCCGAGGCCGGCCGCGACGTGGCCATGCAGGCCGCCGCGATGAACCCGATCGCCGCCGTCCGTGCGGACGTCCCGCAGGACGTCCAGGACAAGGAGCTGGCGATCGGCCGCGAGCAGGCCGCAGCCGAGGGCAAGCCGGAGGCGATGCTGGACAAGATCTCCGAGGGCAAGCTCAACCGCTACTTCAAGGACAACGTCCTCGTGGAGCAGCCGTTCGTCAAGGACTCGTCCATGACGGTCGAGAAGATGCTGGCGGCCAAGGGCGCGACACTGCGCCGCTTCGTCCGCTTCGCGCTCGGCGGCTAACGCCAGCCTGCGTCAGACGCTCTGCGGGGGCGGCTCGGGGACTCCGGGCCGCCCCCGCGTGCGTTCAGGTGGTGAGCGTCGGCGGTGGGAAGACGCTGGCGACCGCGAGCGTGGACCCCAGAACCTCGACCGAGTCCGTCTCGGTGTAGAGAGCCGTCTCGGTGTAGCCGGCCGGACCGGGCCGGCGGAACGTCTCGACGGTCCGCTTCTCGGGCAGGACAAGCCACGCCTCGGGGATGCCCGCCTCGGCGTAGCGGATGAGCTTGACGTTGCGGTCGAAGGCCTCGGTCGTGACCGCGACCTCGACCACGAGCCGCACGTCGGACGCGATGGGAAGCCGGTGCTCGGGCGTGTCGGCCGCGAGGATCATCACGTCCGGCTCCGGCTCGGTCCCGTCGTCGAGACGCACCGAGTTCTGGACGCTCACGCGCGCGTCGTCACCGGCGATGCGGAAGAACGCTTTGCTGAGCCGGTCTACGACGGCGACGTGCGGGGGAGAGAAGGGAGACATGTGGAGGATGAGGCCGTCGATGAGCTCGGTCCGCGAGCCTTCGGCGAGGAGGCCGACCTCGGCGAGACGGTGGTACTCCTCAACGGTAAACGTCTTCTGCCGCGGGGCAGTGGGGACGGCTGCCGTGCGTGCGGGAGCCGGGCGGGTCGGGGCGAGCGTCGTCATCGCGTGTCTGGAAGCGTGTCGGGGATCAACGTACGCCCGCAGGCTTGGATTCAGCCCGGTACGTCCTCCGCGCCCGTCTCGACGGCGTCGGGGAAGTGCGTCCACACCAGGACCGCCATGACCGCCATCGTTGCGGCCGAGGCGAGGGCGTTGGATGCAAAGCCCCACCGCGCATAGAGCAGGCCCGCCAGCGCAGCCCCGATCGCCGTCCCGACCTGCCCCACGGCGATCGTGAGCGAGAGGAACGCGCCGCGCTCGGACGCCGGCACGAGGGCCGTCAGGAGCGCCTGGAACGGGGCCATCCGCATCGCGAAGAGCGCCATCAGGACGACGTACAGCACGACGGCCATCCAGCGCTCGGCGAGCACGAACGGGATCGCCGCCGCGAGCACCGTCAGCCCGATACTCGACGCGAGCACGAGCGGCTTGCGCCCGACACGGTCCGAGAGCGCGCCCGCCCGCGGCCCGACGAGGACGCTCGCGATGCCGCCGGCGAAGAACAGGACCGCGATAAAGTCCACGGGCAGCCCGCCGATCGTGAGCGGCGCCCCGCCGAGCGAGACATTGAGCGGGAAGCGGTTCGAGAGCCACGCCGGCAGGTAGACGATGAGCAGGCCGAGGCCGCCGTACATCACGAAGTAAAGGAGCGCGGCCATCGCCGGGCCGGGCCGGCCGAGGAGCTCGCGGTAGAGGCGGAGCGCGCCCAAGACGGTCGGCCGCTCCGTCCGCTCGACGTCCGGCTGCGGCACGACGGCCACGACGAGCACGAAGGCGACGACCATGATCGCGGCGAAGCTCACGAACGGGGCGCGGTAGCCGAGCCCCGCCGCGAGGATGCGCCCGGCCGGGATGCCGAGCACGAGCCCGAACGGCACGCCGGACATCACCCAGCCCGTCGCCCAGCCGCGGCGGGCGTACGGGAACGCGTCGCCGACGTAGCTCACGGCCGCGCCCGAGAGCATGCCGCCGCCGGCGCCGGCGAGCACGCGCGCGAGAAGCAGCGTCTCGTAGGTGTCGGCCAGCCCGTGGCCGGCGAGCACGACGGCGAGCACGCCCGAGCCAATCGCCATGACGCGCTTGCGCCCGATGCGGTCCGACACGGGGCCCATCACGAGCGCCGCCGCGGCGAGCACGACCGAGTACACGGACACGAGCGGCCCGAGCCGGCCCACCGCGACGCCGAGCTCGGCCGCGATCAAGGGCAGGATCGGCGTGACGATGATGGTCTGGCTGGCCGCCGTGAACACCATCAGCCAGAGGGCGAAGAGCGTCCCGGCCGTGCGGAGCGGGGTCGTGGGCAGGAGATCGGGGGACGTGTGTTGCAACAAGGAACGGAACGCCAGAGGGCCCGACTGCGGATTCCGGGCGGGGACCGGCCGGCGCGGGAAACGCTGCGGTAACGGCACGGCCACGCTGCGGTAACGGGCCGGACACGAAGAGGAAACACGCGCCCGGTAGCCTCTCGGGTGACAGGCATCCGGCGTCCCCAGCGGCCGGAGCCGCTCGCCCACGGGCGCCCCGACGCGCCCGATCCGCCCCTCTCAATGACGCCTGGCACCCTCCGACGCACCGCGGCCCAGACGGCCGCGCTCCTCCTGCTCCTTCTTCCCGCGGCCGCGCACGCGCAGCGCGGCGTGCTCACCGGGACGCTCGTGGACGCCGAGACCGGCGAGACGCTCATCGGAGCGACCATCGCCACGGCCGGGACCGGCACCACGACCGACCTCGACGGCGTCTACCGCCTCCCGCTCGGGCCCGGCACGTACGCCGTCACGTTCTCGTACGTGGGCTACGACGCGCAGACGGTCGAGGGCGTCCAGGTGGCGCCCAGCCAGACGGTGACGCTGGACCGGCGCCTCTCGCCGTCCGGCGCCGGCCTCGGCGAGGTCGTCGTGCAGGCCGACGCTGTCGAGGTGACGAACACGGACCAGTCCGTGCTCGCGCTCCAGGCCCGCGCGCCCGTCATCCTCGACGGCATCTCGGCGCAGCAGATCCGGCGCTCGCCGGACGCCAACTCGGGCGAGGCGCTCCGGCGCGTCACCGGCGTCACCGTCACGGCGGGCAAGTTCGTGACCATCCGCGGTGTCCCGGACCGCTACAACGCGACGCTGCTCAACGGCGCCCCCGTGCCGAGCACCGAGCCCGACCGCCGCGCCTTCGCCTACGACCTCATCCCGTCGAACCTGCTCGCGAGCGTCCTCGTCGCCAAGACCGCCACGCCGGACCTGCCGGGCGACGTCGCCGGCGGCGTGCTGCAGCTCAACACGGTCGACTTCCCCGAGGCGTTCACGGCCTCGCTCAGCGTCTCGACGGGCGTCAACAGCGCGACGGGCGAGCGCTTCGGCATCGGCACGCCGGGCACGCTCCCGGCCGACCTGCCCGCCAACCTCGGCGTCGCGACCGTGACGGACACGGAGCGCGCGGCGTTCGGCCGCATGCTGGCCGGCGGCTTCGTGCTGCGGCCCGAGACCGGGACGGTCCGCCCCAACGTCTCCGCGTCCATCGGCGGCAGCCAGATGACGGGCCTCGGCCGCATCGGGGCCGTCGGGGCCGTGTCGTACCGCAGCGGCTACGCGCTCAACGCGGCCACGCGGCGCGAGTTCGAGTCCACGGGCGAGTCCCGCTTCGACCTCGCCGGCACGCAGGCCGGCTACGCCGAGACGACGGGCGGCCTGCTCAACCTCGCGTGGCGGCCGACGCGCCTCAACTCGCTGAGCTTCAAGAACCTCTACAACCGGACCGTCGAGGACGACGTGACGCAGCTCAACGGCCGCCGCGCGTCGGACCTCGGCGCGGACGTGCTGCAGACGGCGATTCGGCACTCGGACCGCACGCTGGTCGCGGGCCAGCTCCAGGGCCAGCACGTCGCCCCGAGCCTCCACCGCTTCGAGTTCGACTGGACGCTCTTCGGCGCGCGCACGACGCGCGACGAGCCCGACTACCGCCGCCTGAC
>JBBSUZ010000279.1:0-4204 GCA_038233965.1 Rhodothermales bacterium
CAGGCTGCGCTCGAAGTGGGCGTCGAGCACGGCGCGGGCGGCCGGCGTGAGGCCGTCCACAGGCACGACGCGCAGGCCGGCGTGGGCGAGGAGCGGCCGCAGCGTGTGCTCCCACGTCCCGTGCAGCGCGTCCCACATCGGCACGAGCGCGTCGCGGACGAGCCGGTCCTGCGCTGCCGGCGTCCGCCCGTCCGGGCTGAGGCGCGTGACGCCCGCCGCCATCTGCTGCCGCAGCCCGCCGACGCGGGTCCGGACGAACTCGTCGAGGTTGCGGGCCGTGATGGCGAGAAAGCGGACGCGCTCGGCGAGCGGCGTCGTGGCGTCGTGGGCCTGTGCAAGGACGCGCCAGTTGAAGTCGATCCAGCTCAGCTCGCGGTTGAATAGGAGTTCGGGACTCCTGACGTCGACTCCGTCGGGCACCGTGCGAGGCGAGACGGCGCACGGCAGCGTCGCATCGGGACGAGCCGCCTGCACATACAGCCCACGGCCGACGCGCGTGATCGTACCCCGGCGCGCCATATCGCGAACCGCCGATTCTGCCGAGCGCAGCGCGTATCCGACTTCAGCGGCCGCGTCGCGCACGTCGCCGAGACCGGAGGCGTCGGGAAGCGCAGCGAGGAGCGCGCGGCGTCGGTCGGGGAGGGGAGCGGCCATCCCGCAGGCTACGGACGCGCGGTCACGCCTCGGCCGGCTCCGGGACGGCGAGGTCGGCGAGCTGGGCGAGGACGTCGCGGGCGGCCTCGAGCGTCGGGACGCCCTGGATGACGGCCTGGAGCTTGCCCGCCTTCGTGTCCTTGAGCGCGTAGCGGCGGCCCGAGGCGTCGAGCGCGGCGAGGAAGGCGTGGAAGCGGTGCTCGTGGAAGTACGGGTCGTCCGCCTGCCCGGCGACCGTCAGGAACAGGCGCTCGTTCTTCCACGACACGCGCGGCAGGCGGATCTTGAGCGCGAGCGGGCGCATCGCCGCGAGCGTCAGCAGCGTCTCAACTTCGGGCGGGCTGGGCCCGAAGCGGTCCACGATCTCGGTCCGGAAGCCGTCGGCGTCCTCATTCGTCGTCACGTCTGCGAGCCGGCGGTAGAGGTTGAGGCGCTCGACCGGGTTAGCGACGTACGTCGGCGGAATGAACACGTCGGAGTCGGTCTCGACGGTCGGTTCGGCGGCGGGCGGCGCAGCGTCCTGGTCCGAGAAGACGTCGGCGAACTCGTCGCGGCGCAACTCCTGCACGGCCTCGTCGAGGATCTTGTGGTACGTCTCGAAGCCGACGTCCTCGATGAAGCCCGACTGCTCGGCGCCGAGCATGTCGCCCGCGCCGCGGATGTCGAGGTCGCGCATCGAGAGGTTGAAGCCGGCCCCGAGGTCCGAGAACTCCTCGACGGCCTGCAAACGCTGTCGCGCCTCGCGCGTCAACGTCTGGATACTCGGGACGAGCAGGAAACAGAACGCTTTTTGGTCGTTGCGCCCGACACGCCCGCGCAGCTGGTGCAGGTCGGCCAGTCCGTGGCGCTCGGCGTGGTTGATGATGATCGTATTCGCGTTCGATACATCGAGCCCACTCTCGACGATGTTGGTGCAGATGAGCACGTCGAACTTCTTGTCCATAAAGTCCAGCATCGCCGCCTCCAGTTCGGCCGGCGGCATCTGCCCGTGCGCCGTCCGGATGCGGACATCCGGGACGAGGCCCTGAATCGAGGCGCTCATCGCGTCGATGGACTGGACGCGGTTGTGGATGAAAAAGACCTGTCCACCGCGGTTGACCTCGTAGAGGATGGCGTCGCGGATGAGGTCTTTCGAGAAGGTGTGGATCTCAGTGACGACGGGCTGGCGGTTGGCCGGCGGCGTCTGGATGAGCGACAGGTCGCGGGCTCCGAGCAGCGAAAACTGGAGCGTGCGCGGGATCGGCGTCGCCGTCAGCGTCAGCGTGTCGACGTCGGGTCGCATCTGGCGCAGCTTCTCCTTGGAGCCGACGCCGAAGCGCTGCTCCTCGTCCACGACGAGCAGGCCGAGGTCCTTGAACACGACGTCTTTGGAGAGCACGCGCTGCGTCCCGATCACGATGTCGACCTGCCCGGCCCCGATTTCCTTGGCCGTTTCCTTCTGCTGGACGGCCGGGACGAAGCGGCTCAGTTGGGCGATACGGACCGGGTAACGGCCCATCCGCTTGATGAACGTCTCGGTGTGCTGCCGCGCGAGAACGGTCGTGGGGACGACGATGGCGACCTGCTTGCCCTCTTGAACGGCCTTGAACGCGGCGCGGATCGCGACCTCGGTCTTCCCGAATCCGACGTCGCCGCAGACGAGGCGGTCCATCGGCGTCGGCTGCTGCATGTCTTCCTTGACGGCCTCGATGGCTGCGGCCTGGTCGACCGTCTCTTCGTACTCGAAGCTGGCCTCGAGTTCGCGCTGCCAGATCGTGTCGCCCTTGAACGCGTAGCCGACGGCGGCCTTGCGAGCGGCGTAGAGCTTGATGAGATCGCGCGCGATGTCCTTGACGCGCTTCTTGGTCCGCGCCTTCAGGCGGTCCCACGCGCCCGTCCCGAGCTTCGTCAGCTTCGGCTGGTGGCCTTCCTTCCCGGTGTACTTGTGCAGCTTGTGGAGCGCGGTCAGGTTGACGAACAGCTCGTCCTGCCCGGCGAAGATGAGCCGGACCGACTCCTGCCTGCGCTCGCGGACGGTAATCGTCTGGAGACCCGCGAACTTGCCAATTCCGTAGTCGACGTGGACGACGAAGTCGCCGGGGCGGAGCGCCTGGACGTCGCGCAGCGACAGGCCTCCTTTGGCGCGGGCGCGCTTGCGGGCGGTCGGGCGGTGGTAACGGTTGAAGAGCTGGTGGTCCGTGTAGACGTTCAGCCGGGCCGCGGGCACCTCGAATCCCTCGTGCAACGACTCGACGATGAGATCGGCGGGCGGGTCGATGCCGGCGTCCTCGTCGCCGCCGAGCAGCTCGTAGAGGCGGTCGCGCTGGGCACGGCTGTCGCACAGGATGACGGTCTCGGGCGCTTCCGGACTGTCGCGGCGGGCGAGCAGGTCGTCACGGAGACGGCGAACGTCGGCGGAGTAGCTCGGCTGCGGACGTGCTCCGAGGTCCAGCGTGTCGGCGGCGACGGCATCGCCTGAGAACGAGACGAACAGGAGCTGCGGGTGTGTCGCGAGTCGGGCCGCGAACGTCTCAGGCGAGAGATGGCGCGCGGCAGGCGCCGGCGGCAGGTGCTCGTCCGGGAGCGCATCGAAGGCGGCCTGTGCGGCGCGGAATCGCTCCTTCACGGCCTCGCCGAGGCGGTCGGCGTCGAACAGAGCGACCGGGATTCCGGGCGGCAGAAAGTCCAGCAGCGTCACGGCCTGCGCGGTCCCGCTGCCCGCTTCCCCGAGGTTGGGGACGAGCCGGGCGGCGTCGAGGCGGCTCACGGAGCGCTGCGTCGCCGGGTCGAACTCGCGGACCGAGTCGACCTCGTCGCCGAAGAACTCGAGGCGGACGGGGTAGCCGCCGGCGAACGGGTAGACGTCGAGGATGCCGCCCCGGAGGGCGATCTCGCCGGGCGTTGTCACGAACTCGACGATCACGAAGCCCTGACCCACGAGCCGCTCGACGAGCGCCTCGGGCGCGACGGCCTCGCCTACCCGAACGGTCATCGTCTCGACGGCGACGGTCTCGGGCGGAGGCACGAGGTCTGCCAGCGCGTCGACGCTGGTCACGACGATGCCACGGAACCCGTCGCGGAGGCGGCCGAGCGCGTCGGCGCGCTGGACGAGCGGCACGCTGTCTGCGAGTTGCTCGGTGTCGTACGGGTCGTGGCCGGTCGGCGGAAAGACGAGGACGCGGTCGTCGGAGCCGAGCAACTGCTCGAGGTCCGAGCGGAGGTACTCGGCGCTCTCGGCCTCAGCGAGGACGGCGACGAGTGTGCCGCTGCTCGTCTTGGCTGCGAACGGCCCGTCGAGCAGATCCGTCAGGACGACGGCTGGCAGCGACCCGACGGTCCCGGTGAGGCTAAGGCGCTGCCCGGCCGGCAGGGCGACGGTCGTCTCGCGAACGCGGGCGAAGAACGGAAGCGCCGCGAGGCGGCGGCGGAGATCGACGAGCGTCACAGGCGAACAGGGCAACGGCCCCGGACGCGCGCATCCGGGGTGGGAGAGGGGAGTCGGCCGATTACTCCGCGCGGGCGGCACGGGTCCGGCCGGTCATAAACACGAACGCCTCGCGCTCCACCCGGA
>JBBSUZ010000280.1:0-4187 GCA_038233965.1 Rhodothermales bacterium
ACGAGGAGACGAAGGAGAAGCTGGACGCCGAGCGCGTCCCCGGCCTCATCGTCAAGGGCTCGTACCGCCGCCACTACACGTACGGCGAGACGGCGGCGCACGTGCTCGGCCACGTCACGCGCGACATGGACGGCGTCGCCGGTATCGAGCTGCAGCTCGACGCCGCGCTGAGCGGGACGCCCGGCCGCCAGGCCGTCCAGCGCGACCGCCGCGACGTCGTGCGCGCCGTCGTCGGCGGGACGCGCGTCGAGCCGGTCGACGGCCAGAACGTGGTCCTGACCATCGACCTCGTGCGGCAGTCGATCCTCGAGGAGGAGCTCGCGCGCGGCGTGCAGGAGGCCGGCGCGCGCTGGGGCACGGCCGTCGCGATGGACCCGCACACGGGCGCGATCCTCGCCATGGCCAACGTCCCGACCTACGACCCCAACCGCGCCGGCAGCTTCGCCGAGGCGTCGCGGCGCAACCACGCCGTCGTGGACCGCATCGAGCCGGGCAGCACCTTCAAGCTCGTCACCGCCGTCGCCGCGCTCGAGAGCGGGACCTCGACGCCCGAGTCCGTCCTCCAGACCGGCAACGGGACGCACACGTTCTCGCGCCGCACGATGCGCGACACGCACGGCTACGGCACGATCTCGCTCGCCGACGCCATCGTCCACTCGTCCAACATCGGCATGGCGCTCACGGCCGAGCGCATGGGCCGCGGCCCGCTCTACCGGACCGCCCGCGCGCTCGGCTTCGGCCAGCCGACGACCATCGACCTCCCGGGCGAGGTGGCGGGCAACCTGCGCCGGCCCGAGACGTGGGACGCGACGACGCTGCCGTGGATGAGCACCGGCTACTCGCTCGACGTGACGCCGCTCCAGATCCTGACGGCCTACGCCGCGCTCGCGAACGGCGGCCTGCTCGTCCACCCGCACGTCGTCGCCGAGCGCCTCGACGCCCGCACGGGCCGCGCGGTCTGGACGGCCCGGCCGGACTCGGTCCGCCGCGCGTTCTCCGAAGAGACGGCGCGGGCGCTGATGCCGGCCTTCGAGCGCGTCGTGACCGAGCGCGGCGGGACGGGCGCGGCCGCGCAGGTCGAGGGCCTGCGCGTCGCCGGCAAGACGGGCACGGCACAGACGGCCGTCAACGGCCGCTACCTCAACCAGTACCGCGCCTCGTTCGTCGGCCTGTTCCCGGTCGAGGCGCCCGAGGTGGTGCTGTACGTGCTGATGGACTCGCCGCGCAACGGCTCCTACGGCGGCGTCGTGGCGGCGCCCGTCTTCGGGCGCGTCGCGCGGCGCTGGATCGGGACGTTCCCGCGCGTCGCGCAGCGCGTGGCGCCGGCCGAGGCCGTCCCGCACCGCGCGTCCGCCGCCGTGCCGTCTGTCGCCGGGATGCCGTCCGTGCTCGCCGCGTCCCGCCTCCGCGCCGAGGGCTTCGACGTCGCGCTCGACGCCGCGCCGTGGCTGCCGGCCTCGCTCACGACCGAGGGCCTCGCCGTCGCGCGCCGCGCGCCCCTCGCCGCGCCGCTCGACCTCGTCGCGCCCGAGCGCATGGCCTCATCTCGCGCCGCCACCCGCACGGCGAGGGCACGGCAGGCGATGCCCGACCTCCGCGGACAGTCGGTCCGCACCGCCGTCTCGTGGCTGCGCGCGCTCGGCGTCGAGCCCACGGTGAGCGGTGCCGGCTCGGTCGTCACGCAGTCCGTCCCTGCTGGCCGTCCGCTCCCGCGGCGGGTGACGCTCACCGGTCAGGCCCGATGAGCCTGCTCCACGCCCAGCTCCCGCCCGTCACGGCACGCCCGCAGCCGCTCGCCGACGTCCTCGCGTCCGCTGAGGCCGCCGGCCTGCTGACCGTCCCGCACGCCCTCGCCGGCCGCGTCGTCACCGACGTCGTCGCCGACAGCCGCGCCGTGACGCCCGGCGTCCTCTTTGCCGCCCTCACGTCCGACGGCGACGGGGCGGACGGCCACGACTTCGTCGACGCCGCTCTCGACGCCGGGGCCGCCGCCGCGCTCGTCGCGCCCGACTGGGCCGAGGCGAACGTCCGCGACCGCCTCGTGCCGACCTCCGACCCGCGCGCGGCCGTCGCGGAGGCTGCGGCGAGCCTGTGGGACCGGCCGGGCGACGCGATGCACCTCGTCGGCATCACGGGCACGAACGGCAAGACGACGACTGCCTTCCTGGTTCACGGCCTGCTGACGTCGCTCGGCAAGACCGCCGGGCTCGTCGGGACCGTCGAGAACCGCATCGGGACCGAGCGCTACGCGACGGCCTACACGACGCCCGAGGCGCCGGCGATGCAGCGCCTGCTCCGCGCGATGGCGGCCGGCGGCGTGACGCACGTCGCGATGGAGGTGTCGAGCCACGGGCTCGCCCTCAGCCGCGTCCGCACGCTGGACTTCGGCGTCGCCGTGTTCACCAACCTCACCCACGACCACCTCGACTTCCACCACACGGCCGAGGCCTACGCCGCCGCCAAGAAGCGGCTGTTCGACGGACTGCGCACGGACGCGACGGCGATCGTGAACGTGGACGACCCGGCATGGCGCGCGATGGTCGCGGACACGCACGCGCACGTCGTCACGTTCGGGACGGCCGAGGGCGCGGACGTCCGCGTGGAGGTGCTCGGCAACGCGCTCGGCGGCCTCCGGCTGCGGTTGGGCGGCCAGGAGCGGACGTTCCGGATGGCGGGCCGCTTCAACGCGCTCAACCTCGCCGCGGCTTACGCGACCGGCATCGCCCTCGGCTTCGACGCCGACGCCGTGCTCGACGCGCTGGCCGCCGCGCCCGGCGTGCCCGGCCGCTTCGAGACCGTCCGGTCCGATGATGCCGACGTCTTGGGCGTCGTGGACTACGCGCACACGCCCGACGCGCTCGACAACGTCTTGGCGACGGCCCGCGAGATCGTCCCCGCTGGCAGCGCGCTGTGGGCCGTCTTCGGCTGCGGCGGCGACCGCGACCGTACCAAGCGCCCCGAGATGGCGGCCGTCGCCGAGGCGCGGGCCGACCGCGTCGTCGTCACCAGCGACAACCCGCGCACCGAGGACGCCGCCGCCATCCTCGCCGACATCGTCGCCGGGCTGGCCCATCCCGCCGATGCGCTCGTGATCGCGGACCGCGCCGCTGCCATTCAGTCCGCCGCCGCACAGGCCGCGCCGGGCGACGTCGTCGTGGTCGCGGGCAAGGGCCACGAGACGTACCAGATCATCGGCACGACGAAGCACGACTTCGACGACCGCGCCGTGCTCCGCGCCGCCCTCGCTGACCGTTCCATCGCCGCCTCTTCGGAGCGCGAGACCCTCTAGGCCCCGTGCTCTACGCCCTCTTCACCTGGCTCAACGACGCGTACGACCCGCCCGGGTTCGACGTCTTCCAGTTCATCACCGTCCGCGCGACGCTCGCGGCCGGGACGGCGCTGCTCATCGCCATCTTCGGCGGCAAGAAGATCATCCGCGGCCTGCGCCGGCGGCTCATCGGCGAGACGGTCCGCACGGGCGAGGACGCCGGCGCCGTGAGCCACGCCCACAAGGCCGGCACGCCGACGATGGGCGGCCTCATCCTGCTGCTGTCGCTCGCCGGCGGCGTCCTGCTCTGGGGCGACCTCACCAACGTCTACGTCTGGATCGCGCTCGTCGCGACGCTCTGGATGGGCGCCTTCGGCTTCGCCGACGACTACATCAAGGTCGTCAAGAAAAACAAGAAGGGCCTCGCGGAGCGGACGAAGCTGCTCGGCCAGATCTCGCTCGGCCTCATCGTCTCCGTCGGCCTGCTGCTGCTGCACAAGCTCGACGGCGTCCACACGCTGACGAGCCTCCCGTTCGTGCCGGACGGCCTCATCGACTACGGCGCGCTCCTGCCGTTCGGGCCGGTCGCGGCCAAGGTCGTCTACGTCATCGCCATCACGTTCATCCTGACCGGCGTCTCGAACGCGGTGAACCTCACGGACGGCCTCGACGGCCTCACGGCCGGCACGACGGCCTTCGTGATGATGGGGCTCGTCGCGATGACGTACGTCACGGGCAACGTCAACCTCGCCGAGTTCGTCAACGACATCTACCTGCCGGGCACGGGCGAGCTGACCGTCTTCGCCGCCGCCGTCGCCGCCGCGTGCTTCGGCTTCCTGTGGTACAACGGCCACCCGGCGCAGGTCTTCATGGGCGACACCGGCTCACTGGCGCTCGGCGCGGCGGTCGGGACGCTCGC
>JBBSUZ010000281.1:0-4177 GCA_038233965.1 Rhodothermales bacterium
ACGTCAAGAAGAAGGCGGACGCCGACCGCTACGCCGTCGAGCAGGCGGCCGAGGGCGCGAAGCTGCAGCAGGTGCGCCGCGCCGAGGCGATGCAGTTCGAGATCGAGGCCGAGGCGAAGGCGCGGGCCGAGGGCGCGCGCGCCGAGGGCTTGGCCGCGGCCGAGGTCACGCGGCAGAAGGGGTTCGCCGAGGCCGAGGCCAAGGAGAAGCTCGCCGAGGCGTTCGAGAAGTTCGGCGAGGCCGCCGTCCTGGACCTGCTCGCCAAGATGATGCCCGAGCTCGCCCGCGAGATCGCCCGCCCGCTCGCGTCCATCGACAAGCTCACGGTCGTGGACACCGGGACCGGGATGGGCGCGGCGCGCCTCACCAACACGGTCACGCAGCTCATGGCGACGACGCCCGAGCTCGTCCGCAGCCTCACCGGGATCGACATCGGGGCCGTCGCCGCGCGCCTCTCGGGCGGCACTGCGCCGGCCGGCGACGGCGCGGCAGCCGAGCCGAAGGCCGCGCCCGTGGCGGCCCTTCCCGCGCCGCAGCCGGTGGACGGAGAGGCATAACCGCCGGATCCGGAGGCGGTGGTCGGAGCGTTAGGCTCCGCCCGCCGCCTCCCGCCCATGGCCCTCGCCGCCCTTCTCCTCGACCTCGACGGCACGCTCGTCGACGCCAACGCCGCCCACGCCGAGTCGATGGTCCGCGCCGCGGCCGAGTTCGACGTCCGCGTCCCGCGCGACCGCATCGACCGCGAGATCGGAAAAGGCGGCGACCTGCTGACGCCCGACGTCTTCGGCCCGGCCTTCGAAGCCGACCACGGCGACGCCTACCGCGACGCTGTCGCCCGCCACTTCAAGCAGATCGTCGCCGAAACGCAGCTGCACCTGTTCGACGGCGCCGAGCGCCTCATCGCCGAGGCCCGCGCCCGCGGACTGCGCCTCGCGCTGGCGTCGTCGTCTACCGAGGACGACCTCGACGCGACGTTCGCGAGCGTCGGCACGGACCTGCGCGAGCGCGTCGACGTGGTCATGACGTCGTCGGACGCGGACGCGAGCAAGCCGGCGCCCGACATCCTGACGGTCGCGGCGCAGAAGCTGGGCGTTCCGCCTGGGGCCTGCGCGCTCGTCGGCGACACAGTGTTCGACGCCGAGGCGGCGCGCCGAGCGGGCGTCGCCTTCATCGGCGTCGCGACGTGGACGGCGTCGGAGACGGACCTCACGACGGCCGGCGCACGCTCCGCGTGGACCTCGACCGAGGCGCTCGCAGATAACCTCGCCGCCGCGCTCGCCGCCGCCGCGCCGGGTCCGGGCGCGCTCTCCGACGCTCTGCTCGAGGCGCTGACAGCCGAGGCGCTGCGCGAGGCAGAGGCGGCACTGGATGCTGGCGACGCGCCCATCGGGGCCGTCATCGCGGACTCGGCGGGCGCGGTCCTCGCACGCGGCCGCAACCGCGCCTCGGCCGGACGTCTGCGCCACGCGGAGACGGAAGCGCTGGCGTCGCTCGCCGGGGACGTCCCGCCCGGCTCGGTCCTGGTGACGACGCTCGAGCCCTGCGCGATGTGCCTCGGCGCTGCGGCCGAGGCGGGTCTACACGCAGTCGTCTACGCGCTCGAAGCCCCGCCAAATGGCGCGGCAGGCCGCCTGCTACCCGTTTCGGGCGACGTCGAGGGCCGTCGCGTGTTGCCGCTCGTCGCGTGCGGACCGGGTCGGGGGGCGTCGCTTGCCCTCGTGCGCCGCGCGGCCGAGTCAGGCGGGTTCGCCGCAACGCTGCTGGCGTCGATCGAGGCCCGCGAGTAGGCTGGACGGTCCGCTCGCGCGCGGGACCCGGCGCGCTTGCTGAAGCGTCTGCCGCCTCACCTCGTCGCGCCTCGCACTCCCGCCGAAACGAGGTGCGGACGTCGCGGCAGTGTCATCTTCCGGTTCGACCCCGTCGCCCACCCGAACCTCTCACCCCCCGTGCCCGACCTCTCTGCCGATCCCGACGCCCCGCTCGACGTTCTCGCCATCGCCGCCCACCCCGACGACGTCGAACTGAGCGTTGGCGGGACGATGTGCCTGCTCCGCGCGCAGGGCTACCGCACGGGCATCCTGGACCTCACGCGCGGCGAGATGGGCACGCGTGGCACGCCCGAGACGCGCACGCAGGAGGCCGCGGCCGCCGCCGAGATCCTCGGCGTGTCGTTCCGCCGCAACCTCGGCCTGCCCGACGGCGAGATCCGCAACACAAAAGACGCGCAGCGTGGCATCGTGCAGGCGGTCCGTGCGACGCGTCCGTCGATCGTGCTCATCAACGCGCCCGAGGACCGCCACCCGGACCACGGCGCCGCGGCCCGCTTGGCCGGCGACGCCCTCTTCGCGGGCGGCCTCGAGATGCTCCCGACGACGGGTTGGGACGGCGCCCCGCAGACGCCGCATCGCCCGAGCCACGTCCTCCACTACATGAACACGATCGAGTTCGAGCCGACGTTCGTCGTCGACGTCTCGTCCGTCTGGGACCAGCGCATGCGCGCGATGCGCGCCTTCTCGACGCAGTTCGACACGTCGGACGATGGCCCGGAGACGTTCATCTCGTCGCCCGCCTTCATCGCGTTCGTCGAGGCGCGCGCGCGCAGCTTCGGCTACCGCATCGGCGCCGAGTTCGGCGAGCCCCTGCTCTACCGCCACGGCCCCGTCGGCATCGGCGATCTGGTGCAGACGCTGAGCCGGACGAGAGCGCTGTGAGGGCCAGGGATTTAGGGGCTGAGGATTGACAGAGGACGTACAGCACAGTCAGACCAATCCCCAACACCCAATCCCCATTTCCTGTCGCTACGACTCGAACGCGTAGGCCATCAGGTCTGACGTCGACGTGAACGGCTGGCCGTCCGGGACGGAGACGGCGCCGACGGCGCGGAGGACGGCCTCGGCCTCGGGGCCGAGCGTGCTCCGGAGGTGCGCCTGGAGCGAGGCGAACAGCGCGGCTGCGCCCTCGGCCCCGACGCCCGGGAGAGCGACGACGGCCCGGCGGCGCGGGAGGTCCACGAGAATGCGGTCGGCGGGGCGGAGGCCGCGCCGGAGGCCGTCGGCGACGGCGAAGAAGTGGGCGCCCTCGGGAGCGGCAGCCTCCATCCGCACGGCGACGACGAGGAACGGCCGGCCCGCGTCGCGCGCGGAGAAGGCGTCGTCGAGCGTCTGCCGCATCTCGACGGCCGGGTCCGCCGCAGCCGCCACGGGAGCGAAGGGCGGGGGAGAGGGGGCCTGCGGCGGCGTCGCTGGCGGGAACGGGAATGCCGCCTCGGCGGGCGCTGCTTGTCCGGCGACGGCGCCCGAGTCGACGAGGTAGCCCTGCTCGAGCATCTGCGCGGCCGGGTCCTGGCCGAAGCTGTCCGGCTCCGGCGCGTGCAGGCTCGGGTCGGGGGCCGGCGGCGGGGTGATGGCCGTCTCCGGGATGGCGCCGGGTGCGGCGTCGCTGGCCTGGCGCTGGAAGCCGGGCGACCTGGTCGCGACGTCCTCGGCGCGCCGTTCGAAGGCGGGCGCCTCGGGCGCGGACGCCATCGCCGGCGCCTCAGGCGCAGCAGCCGGCGGCTCGGGCATCGTCGGCTCGGGCGCCGGGGCGGCGGGCTGGGATTCGGCGGCGTCGCGGCGAACGAGGTCGAGGCGGCGGGTGTCGCCGTCGGCGACGAGCGTCAGCGTCGCGTCGACGGCGTCGCGGACGACGGAGATGAGGTGCTCGGAGGCGTCGTTGGCCGGCTCGCCGAGCCCGACGAGCAGCGTCACGCCGGCCTCGCGGAGCGTCCCGACGAGCGTCCCGAGGGCGGCGCGGAAGCGGTCGAAGGAGTCGAACTGGACGAGCGGCGTGAAGTCCTCCACGACGACGCGGTCCGGCTTCTCCGTCGCCACGAGCGCGGCGAGGTCGCGGTAGGCCGCGTCGAGGCCGTCGGACCCGCGCGCGGCGAGGTCGGCGGCAGAGGGCGTGCGGAGCAGGCGCAGGCGGCCCGTACCGTGCAGCGCGCGGACGTCGATGCCGGCGGGCGTGCCCGCTGCGGCGAGCTCGTCCGGCGAGCGCGGCGAGATCAGCAGCGCGCGTCCGCCGGCGGTCACGGTGGCGGCGGCCGCGGCGCGCGCGGGGGGCGCGCGGCCCGCGGCGACGCGGGGGGTGGGGCGGGGCGAAGCGCCGGGGGCGGGGGCGCCCCCGCGGGCGGCGCCGG
>JBBSUZ010000282.1:0-4163 GCA_038233965.1 Rhodothermales bacterium
GACCACGGCAAGACGAGCCTCCTCGACAAGATCCGCAAGGCGAACGTCGCTTCGGGCGAGGCCGGCGGCATCACGCAGCACATCGGCGCCTACCAGATCACGACCGACGGCGGCCGGGATATGACGTTCCTGGACACGCCGGGCCACGAGGCGTTCACGGCCATGCGTGCCCGAGGCGCGCAGGTCACGGACCTCGTCATCATCGTCGTCGCGGCCGACGACCAGGTGATGCCGCAGACCATCGAGGCGATCAACCACTCGCGCGCCGCCGAGGTGCCGATGATCATCGCCATCAACAAGATGGACCGCCCGGCCGCTAACCCGGACAAGATCATGGCGCAGCTGTCGGACCAGGGCGTCCAGGTCGAGCAGTACGGCGGCTCGGTCCAGTGCGAGCTCATCTCCGCGGCCACCGGCGACAACGTCGACTCGCTGCTCGAGAAGGTGCTCCTCGAGGCCGACCTGCTCGAGCTCACGGCCAACCCGGACCGCATGGCGGTCGGCACGGTCGTCGAGGCCCGCCTCGACAAGGGCCGCGGCGTCGTCGCGACCGTCCTCATCCAGAACGGGACGCTCCTGCCGGGCGACGCCTACGTCGTCGGTCTGACGTCGGGCCGCGTCCGCGCGATGTTCAACGAGCGCGACAAGCGCGTCGAGGAGGCCGGCCCGTCCGCGCCGGTCCAGATTCTCGGCTTGTCCGCCGCACCCGACGTCGGCGATCGCCTGTACGTGCTCGAGGACGAGCGCGAGGCGCGCGACATCGCGAGCCGCCGCCAGGCGCTCATTCGCGAGCAGACGCTCCAGGGCCGCCGCCGCATCACGCTCGACGATCTCTCGCGCCGCATGGCCGAGGGTGAGATCACGAACCTCAACCTCGTCGTGAAGGCGGACGTCGGCGGCTCGGTCGAGGCGCTGTCGGACGCCCTCCTGAAGCTGTCCAACGGCGAGGTCGCCGTCGACATCGTCCACTCGGGCGTCGGCGCGATCACCGAAAGCGACGTCATGCTCGCGGCCGCGTCGGACGCGATCATCGTCGGCTTCCAGGTGCGCCCGGTCACCGGCGTGCGCCAGCTCGCCGAGCGCGAGGCCATCGACATTCGCCTCTACTCGGTCATCTACGACGCGATCGGTGAGGTCCGCGACGCGCTCGAAGGCCTGCTCTCGCCCGAGCAGAAGGAGACCGTCACGGCGACCGTGGACGTCCGCGAGGTCTTCCGCGCGCCCAAGATCGGCACCATCGCCGGCTCCTACGTCGTCGAGGGCAAGATCAGCCGCGGCGACCGCGTCCGCCTCGTCCGCGACGGCGTCGTGGTCTACAACGGCACGCTCGAGTCGATGCGCCGCTTCAAGGACGACGTCGCGAGCGTGGCCGCCGGCTACGAGTGCGGCCTCTCGATCAAGAACTTCAACGACCTCAAGGTCGGCGACCAGATCGAGTCCTACGTCGTCACCGAGGAGAAGCGGACGCTGGTTGTCTGATGAGGGTACGGGGTTCTGGGTACGACGTACTCGAACCCCGTACCTCGTACCCTGTACCCGCATTATGTCCATTCGCACCGACCGGGTCGCCCGGATGATCCAGCGCGAGGTCGCGGACCTGCTCCAGCAGGACTTCGGCGAGGCCACGCAGTCGCTCACGACCGTGACCGGCGCGCGGATCACGCCGGACCTCGGCACGGCCTACATCGACGTCTCCATCTTCGGGGCGACCGAGGAGGCGCGTCAGGCGGGCTTCGCGCGTCTCGTGACGCAGACGATCCCGATCCGGACGGCCCTCGCGCAGCGCATCCGGCATCAGGTGCGGCGCATCCCGGAACTCAAGTTCTTCCTTGACGAGGGTCCGCAGCGCATGGCACAGATGGACGACGTCTTCAGCCGCATCCGCGCCGACCGTGAGGCCCGCGGCGTCGACGACGCGCCAGAGGCAGACGACGAGCAGGACGACGCTGGCTTCGCGCCGGGCGAATACTAGGCGTGGCTGAGATCCGAATCGTCACCTCTGCGGACGCGCTTGCGCTTCCGCTCGGGCCCGCCGCAGTGCTTGTGGACAAGCCGAAGGACATGTCGTCGTTCGGTGTCGTCAAGAAGGTGCGGTGGGCGAGCCGCGAGACGCGCGTCGGCCACGCCGGCACGCTGGACCCGATGGCGACGGGCCTCCTGATCGTGCTCGTCGGGCGCGAGGCGACGCGCGAGCAGGACCGCTTCATGCACATGCCGAAGGTCTACACGGCCACGGTGCGCCTCGGCCAGACGACCGCGAGCGCCGACGCCGAGACGCCCATCGACGAGACGCGTGACGCCTCGGGCGTGACCGACGCCGATCTCGAGGCGCTGCTCCCGGACTTCATCGGGGACGTCACGCAGATCCCGCCGAGCTACTCGGCGATCAAGGTCGGCGGTGAGCGGCTGTACAAGAAGGCACGCCGCGGTGAGGAGGTCGAGGTCCCGCCGCGCGTCGTCCACATCGCCGAGCTGTCCATCACGGGCCGCCGTGGCGACGACGTCGACATCCGGATGCTGTGCTCCAAGGGCACGTACGTCCGCGCGCTCGGCCGCGACATCGGGGTGGCGCTCGGCGTCGGGGCGCACCTCGTGGCGCTGCGCCGCGAGGCAATCGGCCCCTTCCAGGCGTCCGAGGCGTTCCAGCTGGAGGCCTTCGAGGCGCTCCGGCCCGACGCCGCACCCCGCCCGGCATGACGCGCGAGCTGGGACCCGACCTCGCCCGCGACGAGCGCTCCGTCGTCACGACGGGCACCTTCGACGGCGTCCACCTCGGGCACCGCGCCATCGTGGCGTACCTCGTCGCGCGCGCCCGCGAGATCGGCGGCGTCCCGACCGTCGTCACGTTCAGCCCGCACCCGCGCGAGGTCATCACCGGCCAGCCCGTGCCGTTGCTGACGACGCTGGACGAACGGGCCGACGCGCTCGAGGCGCTCGGCGTCGAGCGGTTCGTCGTGCTCCCGTTCTCGCGGGCGCTGAGCCAGCTCGAGCCCGAAGCGTACGTCGAGGACGTCCTGATCGGGCAGGTCGGGATGCGCGAGATCGTCGTCGGCTACGACCACCGCTTCGGCCGCGGCCGGATGGGCGACCGCGCGACGCTCGACCGGATCGGCGCGCAGCGCGGCTTCTCCGTGGACGTCATCCCCGAGCAGATCTACGGCGCGGGCGAGGGCGTGGCCGGCGACGGACCGGCGCAGGGCGTGACCATCTCGTCGTCCGAGATCCGCCGCCGCCTGCTCGAAGCGGGCGACGCGGCGGGCGCAGCGCAACTGCTCGGGCGGCCGTACCGCATCACTGGGCCCGTCGTCAAGGGCGACCAGCGCGGGCGCACCATCGGGTTCCCGACCGCCAATGTGCAGCCGTCGAACCCGGCCAAGCTCGTCCCCAAAACCGGCGTCTACGCGGTGCGGGTGACGCACCGCGGCGGCGCGGCCGTCGGCATGATGAACGTGGGTGTCCGCCCGACGTTCGAGACCGACGGCCGGCGGACGGTCGAGGTCCACCTGTTCGACTTCGACGGCGACCTCTACGGCCAGACGCTCACGGTCGACGTCGTGGCGCGGCTGCGCGACGAGCGCAAGTTCGACGGCATCGGCGGGCTCGTGGCGCAGCTGCGTGAAGACGAGGGGCAGGCTCGGGCTGCGCTGGCTGGGTAGGTTGCGGGCGGTGCGCTCCGTCGCGCCGTTTCCAGCAGTTGGCCGCATCCGCGGCCGTCTTCTTCGTCCGCATCGCAGATCGGCCGAGGATCAACCACCCCCCACATGATCAGCAAGGAGCAGAAGCAGGACATCGCCGAGAAGCACGGCGCGGCCGAGACCAACACCGGCAAGCCGGAAGTCCAGATCGCCATCTTCACGGCGCGCATCAACGACCTCACCGAGCACCTCAAGACCCACCGCAAGGACCACACGTCCCGCCTCGGTCTGCTCAAGATGGTCGGCAAGCGCCGCCGCCTGCTCGCCTACCTCCGCAGCCGCGACATCGAGCGCTACCGCTCCCTGATCGCCGAGCTCGGCCTCCGCCGCTAAGGCGCACGTCGGGGGGCGGGTCCCGGCGGGGGGCGCCCCCCCCCAGGGTTGCCCCGCCCCCCCGGGCCGGGGCGCCCCCCGGGGCCCCCCGCCCGCACCGCCATACGCTGAATACGACCCCCCCCCCCCGCCGCC
>JBBSUZ010000283.1:0-4161 GCA_038233965.1 Rhodothermales bacterium
CAAGCAGCGCGCTGACCCTCAGCCGTCTGCTCGGCAGAGATCCTTCGACAGGCTCAGGATGACGGTGCAGGGAGGTCTTCGCTTCGCCAAACAGTTTCTCAACCCTGTAACCCCTCAACCTTCCTGCCGGAACCGCGCCGCCCGCCTCGGGTGAACCGCCCGCCCTCCAACCGAACCCGACCCGATGAGCGACCAGATCAGCGACTTCGTCACCTTCGCCAAGGGCATCACGTCGATGCCCGCCGGCATCCACTCGGCCGGCTTCGACGCCGCGCCGATCCACAACTTCGTCCCGATGGTCGTCGAGCAGACGTCGCGGGGCGAGCGCTCCTACGACATCTTCTCGCGCCTGATGAAGGACCGCATCGTCCTCTTCGGGACGGCGGTCAACGACCAGACGGCGAACCTCGCCGTGGCGCAGCTCCTCTTCCTCGCGGCCGAGGACCCGGACAAGGACATCAACCTCTACGTCAACTCGCCCGGCGGCTCGGTCTACTCCGGCATGGCCGTCTACGACACGATGCAGTTCGTCAAGCCCGACGTGGCCACGATCTGCGTCGGCCTCGCGGCGTCGATGGGCTCGATCTTCCTGCTCGGCGGCGCCAAGGGCAAGCGGACCGCGCTGCCCAACTCGCGCATCATGATCCACCAGCCGTCCGGCGGCGGCGGCGGTCAGGCGACGGAGATCGAGATCCAGGCCCGCGAGATCCTGTTCATCCGCCAGCGGCTCAACGAGATCATCGCACACCACACCGGGCAGCCGGTCGAGAAGATCGAGAAGGACACCGAGCGGGACAACTTCATGAGCCCGGACCAGGCCCAGGAGTACGGCATCATCGACACCGTGCTGCGGCCGGGCGTCGGCGAGCCGGCCAAGGACATCGTCGAGATGGAGAAGGCGTCGGACGACGCGCCGGCCGAGGACTAAGCGTCCCGGCAGGTCTCTGACGCCCCGGCGCTCACGCGAGCGCCGGGGCGTCGCTGTGTTCGGCATCCGTCCAGACGCGGCACGTGGACCGGAGACGCTCGGCGGCAGCGCGAGCACGGGCGGCGTCCTCGAACACGCCGAAGACGGCGCTGCCCGAGCCTGACATCGCAGCGTAGCCGGCGCCGGCGTCGCGAAGGGCGTCGCGGGCCCCAGCGATGGCCGGGTGGCGGGCGCAGAGCGGGGCCTCGAAGTCATTGACGATCTCGCGCCGCCACCGTGCGAGATCGTTCGAGAGGATGGCCGCGCGCAGGTCCGGCCGTGGCCGGTCATCCGGTGTGACGATGCCGTACGCCTCGGCCGTCGAGACGTGGACGTCCGACACGGCGACGACGAGCGAGAAGGGGCACGCCCACGGCGTCCCGTCATCGCGGACCAGGCGGTCGAGGCGGTCGCCGCGGCCCGTCGCGAGCGCCGGCGCGCCGACAAGGAAGAAGGGGACGTCCGAGCCGAGCCTGGCCGCGAGCGTGTGGAGGTCGGCCTCGGAGACGTTGAGATGCCAGAGGTCGGCGCAGAGCCGGAGCGCGGCGGCGGCGTCCGACGAGCCGCCGCCTAGCCCGGCACCGTAGGGCACGCGTTTGTCCAGATGAAGTGCGGCGCGGGGCTCGACGCCAGCGTGCCGGGCGAGCGCGAGCGCGGCCCGGACGACAAGGTTCGAGGCGTCCGTGGGCAGGGCCGGATCCGAGCACGCGAGCGTGAGCGGCTCGCCAGTGCCGGGCTGGATGCTGGCAGATTCGGCTGTAAGTCGATCGGACCAGCCGGTCGGCAGAAACGCCGTTTCGAGATCGTGGTAGCCGTCCGGACGGCGTCTGAGCACGTGCAGGCCGAGGTTGAGCTTGGCCGGGGCGTCGCGGGCGAGCAGAGGCACGGGGGAAGAGTCGGCGAAGCGGCGGTAGGGCACGGGCGTGCGGCTTGGCGGCCCGGAAGGGCGCAACGTACCTTCTGGGGTCGCACGCCGCTCTCTCTACTCCCGCCTCATGGGTGTCTCTGTCCGCGGGACCGTCCTGACCGCCGCCTGCCTGATTGCCAGCCTCGGCGCGGTGTGGCCGGCCGCCGCTCAGGTTCCGGGCCTGCCGTCCGGCCGGGCGCCTCAGACCGGGAGCCTGCCCTCCCCCGTCGTGATCGCTGGTCCGCGCACGGGCGCCCTTGGTGCGAGCGGTCTCGCGCTCGAAGGGGCCGTCGATGCCGACGCGTATATCGTCGGGCCCGGTGACACCTTTACGGTCGTCATCGGCGGGCCGGTCCCGCGGCAGGTCGCGGCCATCGTCTCGGCCGACGGCCGCCTGATCGTGCCCGAGGCCGGCTCGTTTGCGGCCGCCGGGCGGAGTCTCGCGCGCGTCCGCGGCGACGTGCAGGCAGCCCTCCGCTCGCGCTACCAGAACGTCACGACGGACGTCGCGCTGAGTGCGCCGCGCGAGTTTTACGTCCACGTCGCGGGGCGCGTGCCGCAGCCGGGCCGCCACCTCGTGCCGGCCGTCGCGCGTGTCGAGGACGCGATCGTCGAGGCCAGCGGGACCGACATCTACCAGCTCGCGCAGTACACGACAGCCGTGGACCGGACCGAGACGCGGTGGCCCGCGCTGCGCAACGTGTCCGTCGAGCACCGCGGAGGCGCGTCGCAGACCGTGGACCTGATGCGCTACTTCGCCACCGGCGACCTCGACGCCAACCCGTACCTCCAGGACGGCGACGCGGTCTACATCCCGTCCTTCGACCCGCTCGTCGAGGGCGTCGTCGTGACCGGCGCCGTGGACCGGCCGGGCACCTACGACGCCCGCCCCGGCGACACAGCGGCGGACCTGCTGACGGTCGCGGGCCAGGACCCGGCGCGCATCGCGCGCGTGCGGCGCGTCCGGGCCCGAAGCACCGCTCCCGGTGTGACCGGGGCGGTGGAGAGCGTCAGCGACGTGACCTACGCCGAGGCGCGCACGCTCGACGTCCGCCCTCGCGACCAGATCTACGCCGTCCCGGAGGCGCCGGACGCGGACCGCGTCGAGGTCCTCGGGGCCGTCCGCTTCCCGGGCCTGTACCCCGTCACGTCGGGCGAGACGACGGTCGAGGCGCTCGTCGAGATGGCTGGCGGGCTCCGGGAGGACGCGCTGCTGCGCGGGCTCCGCCTCGAGCGCCGGCCCCGCGCGACCGCGACCACTGCTGCGAGCGACGCCGGAACGGACGCGACGCCGGGCTCCGCCGTGACCACGACGCCGGGCGCCTCGCCCGACGTGACGGTCGAGTCGGACCTGCTCGGCGGCCTGTTCGGGCGCCAGTTCTACGCGCGCCAGACGCAGCGCGCGGCGCGTGTCTCGCTGGATCCGGCCCGGGCCGTGGCCGGCACCCAGGACGTCCGCCTGCGCGGCGGCGACGTGCTCACCGTCCCCTTCGACAACGGCCTCGTCCGTGTCTACGGGCGCGTGCTGCGGGGTGGCTACATCCCGTTCGTGCCCGGCGCGACGGCCGCGCAGTACATCGCGCAGGCGGGTGGTCTCGGTACGAGCGCAGCGGCGGTCTACGTCGTCGACGCGGCGACGGAGCAACTCGTCGCCGGCGGCGAGACGGTCGTGCAGCCCGGCGACGCCGTGTTCGTCAACAGTCTGCCTGCGCCCGAGACGGCCGAGTTCGCACAGCTGGCGCTCCAGGAGCGGCAGGACGCCCGCGAGGATGCCCGCGACCGCCGCCAGTCGCGCTTCCAGTTCTTCACCGCCGTGCTGGGCGTCGTCGGGACGGCCGTGTCGGCCGTGCTCGCCTACGCCGCGCTGTCGCGCAACTGACCCGCGCTCTCCCGAGCGAGCCCATGGCCCTGACCACCCAGCAGACCTCTTCCGGCGACGGCCCGGCGTTCGACGTCGAGCCGTCCGACTGGGGCGACGCCGATCTGCAGGACCCGCCGGCTCCGGCTGCGCCCGACGCCGTCTGGGTGCTCATCGCGGCCGTCTGGCGGCGGCGCTGGTTCATCGCGGCGTTCGCCGTGCTCGCAGCGGCGGCGGCGGTCGCGGTCGCGCTGTGGCTGCCGAACTACTACCGTGCCGAGGCCCGCGTGATGCTGCCCGACGCCGGCGGCGGCTCGTCCATGTCGTCGCTCGTGGAGAGCGTCGCGCCGGGGGCGAGCGCGCTGCTCGGCGGCGGCGGCGGCGGCGACTACACGCGCTACCTCGCCATCCTGACCAGCCGAAGCGTCG
>JBBSUZ010000284.1:0-4159 GCA_038233965.1 Rhodothermales bacterium
CATCCGGACCGAACCCGCCCCAGCGGGGCGTCTCTACGGGGCGCGGGGTCGGACCAAACGGGGACGTCCGGTTCAATCCCCAATCCCCAATCCCCAATCCCCAATCACCGCACGGCCAGGCCGATGCGCTCCCAGCGGACGCGGCGCGCGTCGGCGTCCCACGAGAGGTAGAGCCAGGAGGCCCGGCCGATGAGGTTGCGCGTCGGGACGAAGCCCCAGATGCGGCTGTCGGCCGAGTCGTCGCGGTTGTCGCCCAGCACGAAGAGGTAGTCGTGCTCGAACGTGTACGACGTCGCGGGGCGGCCGTCGAGGAGGACGCCGCCGGAGGCGAGCTCGAGCCGGTGGCCCTCGTCGCGCGTGATCGCGACGCGGTAGCGCCCGACCGTCCGCTCGTCGAGCGGGACCGTGAGTCCGCGGCGCGGGACGACGAGCGGGCCGTAGTCGTCGAGGCTGAAGCGCTCGGAGACCGGGAACGACGCGCTGCCGTCGCCGGGCGGGCGGGCGAACGGCGCGAGCGTGACGACGCCCGGGAGCGCGGCGAGGCGCGCGGCCTCGTCCGCCGTCGCGTCGACGAGCCAGAGACCGGTGGTGAGGCGCTCGGGCCGCAGCGTCAGGCCCGCCTCGGCGAGGGCTTCGGGCGAGGGCGGCGGGCCGTCCGTGCGGATCTCCCAGAAGCGCCGCCCGACCGGTGGTCCGGGCACCGTCGCGCCGTTGACGAGGGTCCGCTTGTCGACGATCTCGACCGTATCGCCCGGTAGGCCAATGATGCGCTTGACGTACGGCTCGCGGTCCTCGACGCGGGCTTGCAGGCCCGGCGGGTAATGGAACACGGCGACGTCGCCGTGCTGCGGGTGTGACGTCGCGGGCAGATGGACGCCGAGCACGCGCGGACCGTAGGCCAGCTTCGAGACGAACACGAAGTCGCCGATCAAGAGCGTGTCCTCCATCGACTCCGACGGAATCCGGTACGCCTCGAACACGAACGCGCGCATCGCGACGGCCGCGACGATGGCTCCGAGTAGCACGCGCGTCCACGCCCACGCCGTCGACGCGCCGGCCTCGGGGACGTCCTCCCGAGCCACGAGCGACGCCGCCCGCTGCGGGAGCAGCAGCACCTCGCGCCGGCTGCCGGCGGGGGATGTGGGATACGGCCGGGTGAACCCGGCCCTGATGCGGGATTCGGACATGAGGGCTACCACCCGCTCTTCTGCGCGCCCATCCCGCATCCCACATCCCGCATCCCTCTCGTCACGGGATCGGCCGGAAGAAGCGCCTGAGGCGCACGAACGGCGGCGACGTCTTGAGCGAGATGAACGTGAACAGCGCCTTGCCGACGAGGTGCGTCTCGGGCACGAAGCCCCAGAAGCGGCTGTCGACCGAGTTGTCGCGGCTGTCACCCATCGCGAAGTAGTAGTCGTGCGCGAACGTGTAGGACGTCACCGCGCGGCCGTCGACGAGGAAGCCGCCGTCGGCGGCGAGGCTGGCCGTGTGGCCCTCGTAGCGCGCGATGACGGGCCCGTAGGTCGGCCACGTCGCGGCATTGAGCGGGACCGTGACGCCGCGGCCGGGCACGACGAGCGGCGCGACATGGTCCGGGTTGGCCCCGAACGTCTGGTCGCGCGCGTCTTCGGGCGCGATGGACGGGACGACGGAGGCGACGTCGGCGCGGGCTTCGAAGGCGCGCGCGGCGCCCGGCGTCGCGGCGACCTCGGAGGCGAGGCGGCCCGTCGAGTCCGCGATGCCCGAGCCGAGCAGGTCGGCCCCGAGTTCCTCGAGCAGGCTCGCCGGGAGCGGGCTCTGGCCCGTCATCGTCACGCGCCAGCGCTGCTTCATCGTCGGCTGTAGCGGGACGGGCTGGCCGTTGATGTGCAGCACCTTGTCGAGCACGGCGAGGGTGTCGCCCGGCTCCGCGACGAGCCGCTTGATGTACGGCGCGCGGCGCTCGATCGGGACGTCCTCGGGGATCGGCCCGCGCTCGACGTCGACGGCGGCCGGGTAGTTGAACACGGCGACGTCGCCGCGGTGCGGGCGCTCGAAGCCGGGCAGGCGCACCTGCGGCAGCTCGAGGCCGGGGATGTAGATCCCCGTGAACGGGATGCCGATCGTGTTGGGCGTCCGCGCGCCGTAGTTCAGCTTGGACACGATGAGGAAGTCGCCCACGAGCAGCGTGTTCTCCATCGACTCCGACGGGATCCGGAACGGCTCGAAGATGAACGCGCGCAGGATCAGGATGACGACGATGGCGCGGACCCAGAAGCGGAGGTTCTCCTTCGCGGTCGGCGTCGGCTTGGCGTCGGGCGCGCCGACGCGGGAGCGGCGACGGCCGTCGGTGCGGGCGGACGTGCGGGGTCGGGACGGGGTCGGGGGCACGCGCGCGGGGGGTTGAGCAGGGCGAAGCTACGGGAGCCCGCGTGTGGGGATGCGGAGTCGCCGTGAGGCCGGCCGCAGCGCGCCCCGCCCCGGACGTTGGGCTGCGGGCTGCGGGCTGCGGGCTGCGGGCTGCGGTGCGGGCTGCGGGCTGCGGGCTGCGGGCTGCGGGCTGCGGGCTGCGGGCTGCGGGCTGCGGGCTGCGGGCTGCGGGCTGCGGGCTGCGGGCTGCGGGCTGCGGGGCGCAATCAACCGCGCCGTCGCTCACTGCCAACCGCCCTCCTCTCCCATTGTCATCCTGAACTCGTTTCAGGATCTGCGTTTCATCAACGTCGAACACAGGCGAAACACAGACCCTGAAACGAGTTCAGGATGACATATCTTTGTTTTTGTGCTGGATCGAATGCAACTATTCCAGGCGATCTCTTTCAACCTTTCACCCCTACCGGTGAATGATCCAGCGGTCGACGGCACGGCCCTGGACCCACCCCGGCGCGCGGATCGGGACGGTGAAGTAGTCCGTGCCGTTGTAGCCCGTGCGGTACCACTGGCGGCGCTCGTACGAGTGGTAGTAGTCGACGAACGGGTCCGGGCCGGTCGCCTCGAAGAGCAGGCGCGAGAGGTCCGCCTTGAGCGCGGGCAGGCGGTCGGCGAAGGCCTCGGCGCCGGCGAGGAGCAGGCCGCGCCCGAACGGCCCGTCGAGGTCCAGCAGCAGCACCGGGATCGAGTCGTTGACGACGAACCAGTACTCGAACTGGACGAACTCGTTGCCCGTGTAGCCGACCTGCCGCAGAGCGTCCGCGTTGCGCGTCGGGCGGCCGAAGACGGACTGGAGGCGGCCGCGGACGACCGGCGTCGACGTCGTGTCGATGGCGAGGCGACGCGGGTCCGAGGCGCGCCAGTAGACCTCGCGAAACCGCTCCAGGAAGGCGCCCTGCGCCTCGGGCGAGACCTTGGTCCAGACCGTCCGCTGCGGCGTGCCCGCAAGGCTGTCGGCGAGGTACTGCGCGCTCGCGGCCGCGACGAGGCTGTCCCGTAGTGCCGCGCGCCCCGCAACGACAGCGTCGTACGCGGCGTCGAACGAGTCGCCGGATGCTCCCAGCGGCGCGGGCCGGGCCGGCAGGAACTCGCCGATCTCGGCCGCCGCCTCCTGGATGCGCGCCTCGAGCCGCTGCCGCTGCAGGATCTCGACGACGGACTGGGCGGACGCGGGCGACAGGAAAGAGGAAAGAGGAAGGAGGGCGAGGACGGCGAGCGCGCGCCACGCCGCAGCGCCTCGGCGGTGGCCGAGCGCCCCATCCCCCATCCCGTATCCCGGATCCCGTCGCTGCATCAGTCCATCGAGAGGACGGCGAGGAAGGCCTCCTGCGGGACCTCGACGGACCCGACCTGCTTCATCCGCTTCTTGCCCTCCTTCTGCTTCTCGAGCAGCTTGCGCTTGCGCGAGATGTCGCCGCCGTAGCAGCGCGCCGTGACGTCCTTGCGGAGCGCCTTGACGGTCTCGCGGGCGATGATCTTGACGCCGATCGCGGCCTGGATCGCGACGTCGTAGAGCTGCCGCGGAATCAGCTCGCGGAGCTTGCTCGCCAAGCGCCGGCCCATGTCGTACGCCTTGTCCCGGTGGACGATCGTCGAGAGCGCGTCCACGGTCTCGCCGTTGAGCATCACGTCGAGCTTGACGAGCTTGGACGGGCGCTCCTCGATGAACTCGTAGTCGAAGGAGGCGTAGCCGCGCGAGACCGACTTGAGCTTGTCGTAGAAGTCGAAGACGATCTCGGCGAGCGGGAGCTCG
>JBBSUZ010000285.1:0-4154 GCA_038233965.1 Rhodothermales bacterium
CCGCGGCCGTGCGTGCCCATCGCGATGGCGCCCGCGCCGCGCGCCCGCGCCAGCGCCGCGATGAGCCGCGACGGCTCGCCGAGCGCCGCGTGGAGCCTGTCGGCGCCGTCGGCGAACTGCTCCAGCCGCCGCCGGACGGCCGCGTCGCGGACGTCGTCGATGCCGGCGAGCGTGAGCGCGCTCGGCACCAAGCCCGTGTACGGCCCGGCGTCGCACACGACGTGGACGAGTTCGAGCGGCGCGCCGTGCAGCCGTGCCAGCGCCCGCCCGGCTGTGATCGCGTCGCGGCTGGCCTCGGTGAAGTCCACGGCGACGAGCACCGGCACGTCGGGCGACGGCTCGACGGCCGCGCCGCCGCGCGGGACCGTCAGGACCGGGCACGGCGCCGTCGCGACGCACGCCTCGGCGACGCTGCCCATCAGCAGCCGGTCCAGCCCCGAGCGCCCGTGCGTGCCGACCACGAGGACGTCTGCCCCGACGCGCTCCGCATACCGCGTGAGCGCCGTCGGCACGGACCGCTCGGCGACGACGGCGAGCGTCGGGTCGAACCCGTCGGCCGGCACCGGCCCGACGGCCTCGCAGAGGAAGCGCTCGAGGGTCTCGCGCGGTTCGGCCGGCCCGCCGGATTCCGGGAGCACGGTCGCGTGGACGACGTGGAGCGTCGCGCCGGCTCGCACGGCGAGCACCGATGCCCGGGCAAGTGCCGCGTCAGAGCCCGCCGAGAAGTCGACGCCGACGACGACCGTGGCGAAGGGCGTCATGGCAGGAGGCGGGAGGTCATGGGAGGTCACGCGGCAAGGTTCGCACGCGCGGCCCGCCGCGGGAACGGGCGGAGACGCCGTGCTATGCCGGGCCGTCCCCGATGGCCGAGACCGGGCGTAGGGGCGGAGACTACACGGCCCGTGCTTCTCGCCTGCAGGGCGCCCTGTATGATGCTGCAGCGTAGACGCAGAAACGCCGCCCTCATTACTGAGGCGGCGTCGAGATGTGGAGCCAAGGAGATTCGAACTCCTGACCTCTGCAGTGCGATTGCAGCGCTCTACCAACTGAGCTATGGCCCCGGTGCCCGGCACGAGGCCGGGCGGCCAACATACGGCGCCGCGCCACGCACGTCCAAGCCGTGGCGCGCGCTCGGCCGCGTGAAAGTGCCGTGCGCTACCGCACGATCACCAGCCGCCGCACCGCCGCCTGCGTCCCCGCCGAGAGGCGCACGACGTAGACGCCCGGCGCCAGCCGCGCCGGGTCCAGCCGCGCCGTGTGACGGCCGGCGGCAGCCTCGCCGGACAGGACCACCGCGACCTCGCGGCCGAGCAGGTCGATGACGGCGAGGCGCACCGGGCCGGTCTCGGCGAGCGTGAAGCCGAGCGTGGTCGGTCCGCGCGCCGGGTTGGGGGCGGGCGCGTCGAGCACGAGCGCACCGTCGGGGGAGGACGTCTCGGCCGCCGTCGTCGCGACGGTCAGCGTCAGCGGGACGGACGTCGTGGGGGTGGATGGGTCGGACGTCGTCAGGAGCAGCGTCAGCGGGTACACGCCCGGTGTGAGGCCGGCGGCGGTGATGGCGAGCGGCACGCTCGACACGGTGCCCGGAGCCGTGGTGCCGCGCGTGACGGACGGAGTCGCCCAGTGGGTGAGCGGACCGAGCGTCATCTGGAACGTCATGTCGTTGCCCGTCTGCACCATCGCGCCGCTCGGGAGGCCGTTCGGCGAGCGAAGCTGTGCGCCGCCGGCGAGCGGGTCCGCCGTGCTGTAGAGAACGGGCGCGATGCCGGACTCGAGGTCCAGAAACCAGGTCGCCGGCTGGCCCCGCGTGACCGCGACGGGTGTCGGCAGCGGGATCTGGATGAACGCCGAGCCGGGGCCGTTGACCGACGCCACCGGGGCCGTCCCGAGCGGCGTCCCGCCGGTGCCCGTGCCGGCGTAGAGGCGCAGTGTGGCCGTCCATGACGTCCCGGCCGAGCCTGGCCCGTAGACCTGCGGCGCGATGGACCGCACGACGCCCGAGCACGGCGGCGTCACGCTCTGGCCGTACTCGCTGCCGCCGGCCGTGCTGTTGGTGTAGAACGAGATCTGGCCCTGCTGCACGACGACCGGGCCTGCGCACTCAGCCGGGTCCGTCCCGGCGACCGCCACCGCCCAGTCCAGCGGGCGGCTGCCGGCGGCGGCCGTGTTGCGAATCTCGATCGTCCGCGTGGCCGTCTGGTCGGGCGTGAGGACGACCGAGATCGGGGCGGGCGCGCCGAGCGTGGCAGCGGCGGGCCGCGCCCGGAACGCAGAGACGGTGGCGGCCCGCTCTCTGAGGACGCGCACGTTGTCGCGCGTGGCCGCGTCACCCGTCGGGCCGACGTTGACCGGCGCGGTCGCGTCGGGATAGATCACGGACGGGGCGGACCAGTAGCCGACGGTCGTGCACGAGACGCCGGCATCCGCGCACTGGTCGTTGTAGGCCATGACGGTCCGCCAGCGGCCGGCGAGGTCCACGGAGCCCTGGCCGTACGGGTAGGCGGGCGCCGTGACGACGTACGGGTCGTGCGTCGCGCCGAAGTTGTGGCCGACCTCGTGCGCGAACGTGTAGCCGCTGGCCGCACAGCCGTACTCGACGACCGAAAATCCGAACGTCGCGCCGGGATTGAGGTAGCCACGCCCGCAGGCCTCGGTGTAGCCCGACCCGAGCAGCACGACGAGATCGGCCCCGTAGACATCGCGCACCCCGTGAACCTCGTCGAATCGGCCATCGGCCATGTTCTGGAGCGCGGTCAGGTCCGTCGATGTCAGTGTCGTCTCGGGCGTCGGGGACTCGAATGCGGTCGCGAGCGTCAGCCGGACGTCTATGCCCGAGACGGCGTAGGTGGCGTTGGACTGCGCGATGGCGAACTGCGCGAAGGCATACGGATCGGCGGAGGCCACGGCGACGCGAGCCGTGTAGGCGACGAGGACGTCGACCTCGACCAGCCCGTTGCGATGCGACGCCTCAGCGGGCACGTCGGCGGCACGGTCGCGGTCGATCGCGTCGCGGTTCTGCGCCACGAAGGCTTCGAAGTCGTCGGTATGCTCGGGCCGCCCGCCGGCGACGCGCGCGATGGCGTGAAGCCCGCCCGTGAGCGGGCGGATGGTGTAGACGGCGTCGCCGCGGCGGAGCGAGCCCGTGAGCCAGCCGAGGTGCGCCACGAAGACCGCCTCGGCCGTGTCTGCGAGGCGGGCCGCGGCGGCGCGGCCGGTCCACGAGAGGTCGTCGGCCGAGCGCCGCTCGCCGCCGTCCATCGCGACGACGACCGGCGGCGCGTCGGGCAGGTCGACGCGGACGTCGGCGCCTGTCGCGAGCAGCGACACGTCGGCCGTGACGAGATGGACGTCCGAGACGCCGGGCTCGGCGCGGAGCAGACCGAGGATCTCGGCCTGCCGCGGCGTCAGCGTCACCTCGGGTACGGGCGCCGGCGTGAGCAGAGCGGGCTGGGCGGTCGCGGCCGAGGCCGTCAGAATCAGGACGGCGGCGAGGCGTCGGAGCATGGGCGGGGCGGACTGGAGCCGAAGACTACGGATGCCCGCCCGGCCCGCCACCATCAGAACGTCGCCCGGAGCGCGAGGCGGACGCTGCGGCCCGGCGCGAGCACGCCGAACGGCCGGTAGCGGCTCAGCGGGTCCACGAAGCGCGCGTCGAACAGGTTGTCGACCGACACGACGGGCGAGAGCGTCACGGTCCCCACCGGGAAGGCGGCGGCGAGCGATCCGTCCCACGTCGCGTAGCCAGCCGTCGGGACCTCGCCCGGCACGTCGGGCCGGCGCTGGGCGGCGACGAGCGTCGGCCCGAACCGGACTTCGATGTCGCGGGCCGGACCGACGCGCTCGGCCTGGAACTCGGCGGCGATGCGGGCGCGCGCCGGCGGCACGAACGGCAGCGGCTCGTCGCCGTCGGTGTCGCGGCCGCGCGTGGCGTCGGCCGAGAGGTGCAGCCCGAAACCGTGGAGCGCGTGCGGGTGGACGTCCAGGCGCGCCTCGGCTCCGGTCAGCATCGCGTCGGACTGCGTGAAGGCGTAGACGTCGAACCCGCTTTCGGCGACGGTCTCGCCCGTCGCGAGCGGCGTGATGTAGTCCGCGACGCGCGGCGCGAAGGCGCTGATCTCGGCGTAGACGTGCGGCGTGAGGTAGCGCCCGACGAC
>JBBSUZ010000286.1:0-4142 GCA_038233965.1 Rhodothermales bacterium
CTCGACGCCGTCGTGTACCGCGTCGACGTGGACACGCTGCACCGCGCGCCGGCCGGGCGCCTCGCGCTGAACGACATCGGCCGCGTGCGGATCACGACCGCCGCGCCGCTGTGCTTCGACCCGTTCCGCCAGAACCCGGCCACGGGCGCCTTCATCCTTATCGACCCGGACACCAACGCGACCGTCGCCGCGGGCATGATCCGCGGCGGCACCGCGATGACGACGACGGACGAGCCGGCCGCCGACGCGATCACCGAGGCGGTCCCCGAGGCGCGGCCCGCGAGCCCGAACGTCGTCTGGGAAGGCCCGAGCATCGCGCGGGCGGAGCGCGAGGCGCGGCAGGGCCACCGCGGCGGCGTCGTGTGGCTCACGGGCGTCTCGGGCGCGGGCAAGACGGCCGTCGCGCGCCGCGCCGAGCGCGCCCTGTTCGACGCCGGCGCCAACGCCGTCGTGCTGGACGGCGACCACGTCCGCCACGGCCTCTCCGGCGACCTCGGGTTTTCGCCCGAGGACCGCCGCGAGAACGTCCGCCGTGCGGGCGAGGTGGCCCGGCTGCTCGTCGAGACCGGCGCCGTCGTGCTGTGCACGTTCGTGTCGCCGTCGCGCGAGGGGCGCGCGGGCGTCCGCGCCCGGTTCGCGCCCGAGGACTTCGCCGAGGCGCACGTCACGGCACGCCTGGAGACGCTCCGCGCCCGCGACCCGAAGGGCCTCTACGCCCGCGCCGAGCGCGGCGAGATCCCGAACCTGACGGGGGTCGGCGCGCCGTACGAGGCACCGGACGCGCCGGAGATCACGCTGGACACGGACGCGCTCGAACTGGAGGCGTCCGTCGCGGCGGTCGTCGAGCACCTCGCTGCCCGAGGCTGCGTGCCCACCTGACGGGCGCGGTGCGATCCGGAGCGGCGGGCACAGCAAGCTGTGCCCCTACGAATTCCACGGACCGGCCGTGGCGAACCCAACTCGCCGCTTACCGCGTGCGGATGACGGTCTGGACGCGCTCGGTGCCGCCGGCGCGGAGGCGGACGCGGTAGAGGCCGGCGGCGAGGCCCGAGCCGTCGAGCGCGACCTGGTGGTCGCCGGCGCCGTACGTCCCGCCGAGCGTGGCGACGGTGCGCCCCAGGACGTCCGTGACCTCGACCTGCACGTCCGACGCCTCCGCGAGGACGAAGCGGAGCGCGGTGCCGGTGCGGAACGGGTTCGGCGCGGCCGGCAGGAGGGCGAGACGGCGATCGTCCGGCCCGGCCTCGCCCGCGGTCGCGGTGACGGTGAGCCGCGCGAGGACCGGCAGGTGGTCCGACGTCGTCTGCGTGTACTGCGCGATGTTGGTCAGCAGCTCGGCGTAGCGGTCGCCGGAGCCGGTGACGTAGGCCGTGCGCGCGCCGCCGCCGAGCAGGATGTGGTCCAGCGTGCTGCCGCTCGAGCACGACGCGTTCGAGCAGTACGTGTTGATGTTCTGGTCGTTGAGGCGCTGCGTGGCGAAGGTGTAGTCCTCCGAGTCCGCGACGAAGGCGGCGTACGGCGAGGGCCGGCCGCCAGCGATCGACGTCGTCAGCTCGTCGTTGAAGTCACCCATCACGACGACGATGGCGCCCTGCGCGATGAGGCCGTCGACGTAGGTCTTGAGCTGAGCCGCGCCGGCGACGCGTTTGTCGTACGAGGCGAGGTCGCCGGAGGCCTTGGCGTGGACGGCGATGAAGCGCATCTCGCGCGTGGCGCCGCCGAGCGTGACGTTGGCGCGGAGCTCGAGCGGCGCGCGGCCGCCGAAGTTGGTGCCCGGCACGGGCGTCGTCGCTGGCCCGAGCGGCGTCACGACGGACGTGTTGTAGGCGAAGGCGAGGCGCTGGTTGAAAACGGGATCCGACGAGACGTTCGGCCCGAGGATCGTCGCGTAACCGTCGTCGGCGATGGCGGCCGTGAGCGCGGCGAAGCCGGTCGTGGACACGACCTCCTCGAGCGCCCACACGTCCATCCCGGCGCCTTCGATCACCGCCTGGACCCGCGCGGCCTGCAGGGCGTCGTTCGGGCCCTGGCTCGGCTCGCCGAAGAACTCGAGGTTCCACGCGGCGACGTCGAGCACGGCGGCGTCACCGCGCGGTGTGATGGTGATCGTCTGGGCGTGCGCGCTGGAGGCGACGAGGGCGAGCGCGACCACGACGAGGCGCGTGACGGAACGGAACATGTCGGGGCGCAGCGCGCCGGGCAGGGAGCCGGTAAAGGTAGGGGCCGGCCGTGGCGATCTGGTGAACGGTCCGGGTAGATTGGCGCGCCCTACCGCCACCCGCTGATGCCCGTTCTGCCCGATTCCGCGCCCCGCGCGACCGTCGCCGGCGACGCCGCGCTGGGCGACGCGCTGCTGGCGGCCGGGATCGACGTCGGGACGGACGCTCGCGCCGGGGACGTCGTGGTCGTGGCCGGGGACGTCGCGGGCCGGGCCGAGGCGGCGCGGTCGGCCGTCTCTGCAGGTCGGCACGTGTTCGTGGCGTGGCCGCCGGGCGCGCTCACCGAGGCCGAGGCCCTCCTCCGCGACGCCGAGGAGGCGGGCGTCGAGGTGGGCGTCGAGCGCCCGCTCGCGTGGCCCGCGTCGGGGGCAGCGTCGCGCGTCGTCGCCGTGACGCTCGCGACAGATGGGACGGCGTGGACGCGCCGCATCGCGGGCGCGCTCGACGTGTGCGCCGAGGTGGCCGGGCGGCGCGAGGCCGTCCGGGTGACGGCCGAGGCGGACCGTGACGGGGCGCGGCTGCGGGCGGTCGCGGTGACGGTCCGGTTCCAGAACGGCGTGCTCGCGCAGGCGCTCGTGCGGTCGGGCGAGGCGTCAGGCGCGGTTATGCGCGTCACCGTAGGCGGGACCGAGACGTCGGGGCCGGTCGAGGACACGCTCGCGGCGGAGGCCGAGGCGTTCGTGCGGACGGTCGCGGCGGGTGGACGCGCGGCGTACCCGCTGCACGACGCGCTGGCGACGCTGCGGCTGGCCGAGCGCGTCGCGGCGGCGCTGCGGTGATGCCGGTGATGCGTTTCCGGTGATCCGTCGATGCGGGCGGGCGGCATCAGAGGCGGGCACGGCGTGCTGTGCTCCTACAATTGATTCGTGGGCATCGTGGACGGTTGCCGCATCGCGAGATCGGTCGGTGGGCGTAGGGCCACCGCATGCGGTGGCCCTACCGAGCGGTGCACCTGCAGCGACGCCATCCGGGCACTGGCGCGGATTCCCGTCGTCTCGGCTTGACGTGGGCGGTTCGCCCCGGCACCTTCCGGGTCCGGATTCACCCGTCCCGCATCCTGTTGACGCTCCCCTTCGACCCCGTCCTGCGCCGCGTCGGCGCCGAGGCTGCGCGCCTCGGCGTGGCGGCATACGCCGTCGGCGGGGCGGTGCGCGACGCTTACCTCGGGCGTGAGACGACCGACCTCGACGTCGTCGTCGTGGACCCGGCCGGCGGCGTCCGGCCCGGCGTGGCGCTCGCGAAGGCGGTTGCCGAGAGTCTCGGCGTCAAAGCACCCGCCGTCTACGAGGCGTTCGGGACCGCCGCCGTCACCATTCCGTCCCAGCACCTCGACGCGTTCGGGATCCCGGCCGACGCGCTCGACGGCCGCCCGCTCGTCGTCGAGTTCGTCGGCGCGCGCCGCGAGAGCTACCGGGCGGACTCGCGCAAGCCCATCGTCGAGGACGGGACGCTCGCCGACGACCTCGCCCGCCGCGACTTTACGGTCAACGCCCTCGCGGCGGACCTTCACCCGGACCGGTTTGGCGAGACGGTCGACCTCCACGGCGGCCTCGCCGACCTCGGCGCGCGCGTGCTGCGGACGCCGCTCGACCCGGGCGTCACCTTCGCCGACGACCCGCTGCGCATGATGCGCGCGGCCCGCTTCGCCGCCCAACTCGGTTTCACTGTCGCGCCAGACGCGGAGGCTGCGATGGCCGCCCACGCCGAGCGCCTCGACATCGTGAGCCCGGAGCGCATCACGGACGAGATGAACAAGCTCCTCGCCGCCCCTGTGCCGAGCGTCGGCCTCGGGCTGCTGTACCGGACGGGCCTGCTCGCGCGCGTCGTGCCCGAGCTCACGCGCCTCGCGGGCGTCGAGGAGGTCGGCGGGCGCGCGCACAAGGACAACTTCTGGCACACGCTCGAGGTCGTGGACAACCTCGC
>JBBSUZ010000287.1:0-4137 GCA_038233965.1 Rhodothermales bacterium
ACGCGCGCGCTCTCGCTCTGGTCGAAGATCGTCCCGTCCGCGAGCTTTCCGACGTAGCGGACGGTGACCGTGCTGTTGGACGTCGCGACGAACGAGCCCGTGCCCAGCGTGACGTCGGTCGTCTGGACGCTGCCGGCGGCGTCGCAGGTCGTCGGGTCGTTGGAGCTGCAGCCGGCGAGGACGAGCGCGGCGAGGAGCGGGAGGGCGAGGCGGAGGCGGACGGTCATCGGGGGCTGGAAGTCGGGGGAGCGCGGCAAAGCTACCGGCCCCACCGCGGCGTGCTCGAACCGGGACGGCTTTTCACCCGGCCCGGTCGGACCGTCACCGCAGGTCGGCCGGGTCGCCGTCGATGCGGACGAGGCGGCCATCGAGCGTCAGGCGGCCGGCGGCGAGCAGGCGCAGAGCGCGCGGCAGCAGGTCGTGCTCGACGGCCAGCACGGCGGCCGCGAGCGTCTCCGGCGTGTCGTCCGCCTGCACATGGACCGCCTCCTGCAGCACGATCGGCCCGGTGTCCAGTCCCGCGTCGACCAGGTGCACCGTCGCGCCAGTGAGGCGGCAGCCGTAGCCGAGGACGGCCTCGTGGACGCGCCGGCCGTACATGCCCGGCCCGCCGAACGCGGGCAGCAGGCTCGGGTGCACGTTCAGCATCTGCCCGCGGAACGCCCACACGACCGGGTCCGGGATCTTGCGCAGGAAGCCGGCGAGCGCGACCGTGTCGACCTCGTGGCGCGCGAGGACGTCGAGCAGCGCGTGCGAGAACGCGCCCTCGTCGGCGTCGAACGGGACGACGGCGGTGGGGACGCCGCGGACGCGGGCGCGGTCCAGCACGCCGGCGCGCTCGCGGTCCGAGATCACGATTGCGGCCTCGGCCGGCAGCTGCCGGCGCTCGATGGCGTCGAGGACGGCCCCGACGTTGGTGCCGCTTCCGGAGGCGAACAGGGCGAGGCGCATGCGAAGATCGGGGAGTGGAAAAGAGGACCGCCAGGCGTCCCTGGCGGAGTGCAAGAAACCCCTCTCTGTCCTGCCGGACATCTCTCCCCTCGGGGAGAGACAATCCACAGCATGCGAATCGGCTGCATCCAGCTACGGCGCGGTGACGGGCGACGTCGTGACGAGCGACGCCGTCGGGCCGTCGACCGTCAGGCGGGCCGTCACGCCGATCGGCAGCGTGACCTTGCGGCGGACGTGCCCGTACGTCAGCCCGGCCGCGACCGGGCCGTCGACGCACGCGGCGTAGGTGTCGAGCACGTCGGCGAGGTCGAGGCTCGGGCGGTCGGGGAGCGGGTCGGCGCCGGTGAACATCCCGAAGACGAGGCCACCGAGGCGGTCGAGGACGCCTGCGAGGCGGAGGCGCGCGAGCAGGCCGTCGATGCGGTACGGCGCCTCGCCGATGTCCTCGACGACGAGGATCGCGCCCGTCAGGTCCGGCAGGAACGGCGTGCCGAGCAGCGCCGCGACGAGCGAGAGGTTGCCGCCGACGAGCGTGCCCTCGACGTCGCCGTCCGCGAGCCCGAACGGCACCTCGTCGCCCGGACCTGCGAGCGAGACGCCCGTTTCGCCGCCGGCGAGGCGCCAGAAGTGCGCTTCGGTCTCAGCGTCGAGCGTCGGCCAGTCCGGGGCGACCATCGGGCCCGAGAGGCCCGTCAGGCCGGCCTGCGCGAGCAGCGCGAGGTGCAGCGCCGTGACGTCCGAGTAGCCCACGACGAGCGGCCGGGTGGCGCGCGCGGCGTCGTAGTCGAGCGCGTCCAGGATGCGGAGCGCGCCGTAGCCGCCGCGCAGGCACACGATGGCGTCGACGTCGTCGCGGCGGAAGAGGCGGTTGAGCTCGCCCGCACGCTCGTCGTCGGGGCCGGAGAGGTAGCCCTCGGGCTGGACGAAGGCGCGGCCGGGCTCGACCGTCAGGCCGCGGTCGCGGAGCGCGGCGAGGCCGGCGTGGGCGTCCGACGCGTCGAGCGCGGCCGAGGCGGGCGCGGCGATGGCGACGTGGCCCGAGGGCGTGAGCGGGCGGGGGAGAGGCACGGGCGCGGGAGAGCGGGCCGGCAAGCTACGGGCGGCCGGGTTTTGGCAGACCGGGCACGCCGCCCGGCGCGCCGGCGTTCTACCTTGACGCCCCGCCCGCCCCGCCCCGTCGGGAGAACCCGAACCTATGCGCCTGTTCTCTGTCTGCCTCGTCGCCACGTTCGCCCTCGCGAGCCTCTCCGCCTGCGACGCCGCCGACGCCTCGCCGCCCGGCCCGTCGCCCGGCTTCGACCCGTCGACGGTCGACTACGACGCCCTCGCGCGGCTCGACTACGAGACGGAGGTCCGGCCGCTCCTCGCTGCCCGCAACGTCCTCGCGCCGACGGCGACCGACGCTGCCGGCGACCCGGCCGACTACGCGCTCGACGCCCTGATGATGGCCGGCCCGTCCGGCTTCGTCATCCCGTTCGATGCCGCGGGCAGCCTCATCACGCGCTTCGTGGCCGACCTGCCCGACTCGGCGACGATCCCGTTCCCGAACCTCCGCCGCCTCGAGCCCGACGAGCGCCGCTTCGTGAGCCGCTGGATCGAGGCCGGCGCGCGCGCGACTCCCGGCGGCGCCGTCCCGTTCTCGGATGCTCAGCACCTCCTCTTCGTCTGCGTCCAGGGCGAGAACTACGTCGACGTGCTCGACGAGCACTCGATGCGCACGATTCGGCGCGTCCGCTTCAACGATCTCGGCTTCCCGAGTGCGCCCTATGGCCCGCACCACGTCGCGTTCGAGCCCGGCGGCGGCGCGTGGTACGTCACCCTCATCTCGGGCTCGGGCACGTCCGGCGGCGCGATCCTGAAGCTCTCGACCGACCTCTCGATGGACCCGTCGACGCCGGCCTACGTCCTCGGCTCGGCCCGCACGACGACGCCCGGCATGATCGCGCTCGACGCGTCGTCGGACCGCATGTACGTCGGCCGCTCGACGCTCTCGGCGTCCACGACGTCCGGCTTCCTCGTCCTCGACCGCACGACGATGGCGATGACGGAGGTCGCGACGCCGTTCAACGTCCCGCACGCGATGGCCGTTACGCCGGATGGCAAGTTCGTGCTCACGGCCTCGCTCACGGGCGGGCAGGTGGCGGTCTACAACCCGGTCACCGAAGACCTCGCGATCCAGTCCGTCCCGGGCGGCCCGCACGAACTCATCCACTTCGCCGTGCTCGGCGCGCACCACGGCGGCCGCGCAGCCGCCGCTCCCGGTACGATGGCCGGCATGGATCACTCGGGAATGGATCACGGCACCATGGACCACGGCACGGCCGCTCCCGCCTCCGCCGCGACGGCGATGCACGGCTACGAGGCGACGCTGACGTCGAAGTCCACCAACACGATTCTCTTCTTCAACCTCTCGCTCACGGGCGACCTCGCGCTCACGGCGACCGCGCCTGCCGGCAACGGCCCGTACCACGCCCACGTCGGCCACGACGGGCGGACGATGCTCATCCCGGACCAGCGCGGCGACACCGTCACCATCCTCGACGCGGTCACGCACGAGACGACGCGCACCGTCGCGGCGTCCGCACCCGACGGGCCGCTCTCGCAGCCGCACAGCCCCGCGCCGGGCCACGACGGCACGCGCTTCTTCGTGACGTCGTCCAACCTCAACGGCAAGTGGGCGCCCGTCTACGACTGGCTCGGCCCGGCCGACGCCGCGGGCGTCCGCGCCCCGTTGCCTGCGGCCCGCTTCGGCAACGTCACCGCGTTCTCGATGGACGGGACGGTGCTCGAGACGATCCAGCTCGGCGCGTACCCGTCCGGCATGGAGCCGTTCACGGTCGGCGTCGGTGGCCACGAGAGCATGTAAACGCGGCCAATAGCCAGTCGGCAGCGGGCCAGTGGCGGAAGCGCTGGTCAGACGTTCTGCCACTGGCCACTGGCCTCTTCCTACTGGCCTCACATGCGCTTCGACCTACTCCAGCAGGACGACATCCCGTACCTGCACCCGCTGATGGTCCACTTCCCGCTCGTGCTGCTGCTGCTCGGCGCGGGCGCGGCGGTGCTCTACGCCGCGATCGGGCGGCCCGTGTGGCGGCTGGCAGCGCTCGGCCTGTTCGTGCTCGGCGCTGGCAGCGCGTTCGCCGCGCGCCAGACGGGCGAGACGATGGAGCACGAGATGGAAGGCGA
>JBBSUZ010000288.1:0-4111 GCA_038233965.1 Rhodothermales bacterium
AGCCCCACTCGCCGTAGGGGCCGGGCCACATGCCGTAGCCCGCCTTCGTCGAGAGGACGAGTTCGTCGCGGTGCGGCCCGAGCGCGTCGCGCAAGATGCGCCCGAAGGTCTCCTCGGCCGAGCCCTTCGCCGGGCCGTAGTTGTTGGCGAGGTCGAAATGGGTGATGCCGAGATCGAACGCCCGCAGCGCCAGCGCGCGCGCGTTCTCGTAGGCGTCCTCGGAGCCGTAGTTGTGCCACAGGCCGAGCGAGACGGCCGGCAGCTTCAGCCCGCTGCGTCCGGTGCGGACGTAGCGCATGGCATCGTATCGGTCCGGAGCGGGGGCGTAGAGCGGCAGGTCGCGGTAGATCACGGCGGCGGAGCGGGGGAGAGGGCAAGGCTACGCCCGCGCCGCGCGCAGGGGTGCCGCGCCGGACTCCGGCCCGACGACGCCGCGCTCTCCTTGCGGTCGCTGGGCCTGTCGAAATGCAGGTCGGGTTTGCGGAGACCGGGCGGAACGGGCACGCGCCGGCGCGGTCGGACCGTTCCCGTCGTCCCCCGCCTGCCGTCCGCTGATGTCCCGCCTCGCGCTTGCTGCCCTGCTCCTCGCCCTCGCCGCGCCCGCCGTCTCGGCGCCCGCCCGCGCGCAGGGCGCCTACGACCAGTCCGTCGTCGGCCCCATCCTCAGCCGCCCCGGCGGGGCGGATGCACCCGTCCGCTACACCCGTGTCACGCTGGGCGACGCCTCGAACAACTCGGTCGTCGCGCGGCACGCGCTCTACGAGTGGGCCGGCGAGGGCGACGTCGAGCTCGGCCGCCAGCGCCTCGCGCTGACGCAGCTGCTCGGCGGCGGCCGCGCCGAGGACTTGCGCATCGGCGACTCCGTCGTGGTCCCCAGCCGCCCGCGGGACTTCGACCTCGGCGCGCTCGCCTTCGCGCCCTACCCCAGCACGTGGCCCGGCGCCCGCGCGCTCACCAAGGTCGTCATCGTCGACAAGACGACGCAGACGTGGGCCGCCTACGACCGCGGCCAGCTCGCCCGCTGGGGCCCCGTCTCCACCGGCAAAGCGGCCACGCCGACGCCCGTCGGGCGGTTTACGATGAACTGGCGCGCCCGCGAGCGCGAGTCCTCCGAGGCGCCCCCCGGCGAGACGTGGTTCATGCGCGACGTCATGAACATCGACGCCGCGCGCGGCATCCACCTCCACCAGTACGACGCCGTCCTCACGGGCCCGCCGCAGGGCCACGGCTGCATCCGCCTCGTCGCCGCGGACGCGTCGTGGATGTGGGACTGGTCCGACCCCGCCCGCACCGTCGCCGGCCGCACCACGCCGGGCACGACGGTCATCGTGCAGGGGACCGAGCCGCCCGGCACGCCGGTCCGCTTCCAGGACGGCCCGTCCGGCCCCGAGCGCGTCCGCGTCACGCTCCCGCGCGACCCCGCCGCCGTCCCCCGCGGCGACCGCTGACGCTCAGAGTGTCTCGACGGACGCGGCCGGAATCCAGCCGGCGCGTCCGCCCGACGTCACCGCCCGCCACGTCCCGCGCGTCTCGCCCATCCGGACGAGCGCACCCGGCGCGACCGCCCCGTCCGGTGTCGCGTCCGGCGCCGGTTCGGCGCGCAGCTCCACCGCCGTCAGCACGACGCCCTCGGCCCGCGTCGCCTCCACGAGCGCCGTCACCGCCACGACGACCGCGACGCCTGCCACGACGCCGGCGATGAGCGCGGGACGTCGGCGACCGTTCAGGGCGAGTGCGAGGGCGACGTACGTGAGCGCGAGGGCGAGCGCGACGAGGCCGGTCGGGCCTGCGATGCCGCGGACGGTCCGCCACGCGCGGGCGCCAGCCGTCTCGGGCGGGATGCGCGCGAGCGCGCGGGCCAGCGCCGCGTTCGTCTGGACGGGCGCGGTGAACGGGGCGAGGCGCGCGGCGCGCTCCGTGTGGAGGCGGGCCCGGCCTGCGTCGCCGCGCGCGAGTGCGAGCGTGCCCGCGTCGTGCTCGGCCGCGACCGAGACGCGCCCGGCAGCACGTCCGGCGGCGATGGCGCCGTCGAAGGCCGCGGCGGCACCGGACGAGTCGCGCTCGGCCGCGAGTTGCACGCCGAGCGCGATGAGGCGGTCGCCCTCGTCCGGCCCGCCCGGGACCGCCGGCGTCTGCGCGTGCGGCGCGGCCGCGAGCGCGATCAGCACGATGGCCGCGACCGCAGCCGATCGGCGGCGCGTCGGGGCGGGCGTCGCGCCGGTCTCGATGGCCGCGAGTGTGGCCCGTGCTTCGGTGACCGTGTCGGCGACGGGCGTCCGTGCGAGCGCCGGGGCGAACTGCGCGACGTCAAGCGCGGCGAGGACGGCGAGCACGTGGGGCGCGTCGGGGACGGCGGCAGCGTCGAGGGCATCGGCCAGCGCGACCCGGTCGAGGCCGGACGTCGCGAGTCCGAACCGGTCCGAGAGGTAGCCGTGGACGGCCCGCTCGGCCTCGGCCGGGTCGGACGTCTGCGCGAGGCGCGCGTCGGCCCGAGCGAGGGCGCGGCGGCGGCGGTTGTCGGGCGTGTCGGCGAGCGCGGCGAGGCGGCGGCGGCGGACGAGCGCGGTCGCGCCGAGGGCGAGCACGGGAATCCCGAGCCCGGCCGCGAGCACGCCCCACAGCACGCCGACCGGCACGCCGCGGCGCTGCCACGACGCGTCGGCGATGAGCCCGGCCGCGGGCCCGACCGGCGCTGGCGCGGCCTCGCCCGGCGTCGCCGTGCCCGTCACCGCGACCTGCGCCGAGTCGGTCCGGAGCGTGCGGTAGGTCCCCGTCTCGGGGTCGAAGTAGGTCCACACGGCGGGCGGGACGTCGAGCGGGGCGCCGCCCTGCGGCACGAGCGTGAAGCGGAACGTGCGGCTGCCGCGCACGCGCAGGCCCGTCCGGTCGATGCTGGTCTCGTCGCGCGGCGGGAAGGCGTCGGCCCCGCGCGGCGTGCGCAGCGTGGGCGCGCCGAGCGTGGCGAGGTTGCCCGTCCCGTCGATCGTCACCTCGACCGGTACCGGGTCGCCCGCGGCGACGGTCGCCGGCAGCGGCGTGCCGCGCATCGTGAACTGCCCGACGGCCCCGCTGAAGCCGGCCGGCGCGCCCGGCGGGAGCGGGGCGACCTCGAGCGCGACGGCCGGCGCCTCGACGGCGGCCTCGTCCAGTCCGCCGCCGGAGAAGGGCGCGAAGAACGGCGCGAACGGGTCGGTCGGGTCGAACCCGAACGGGTCGATGCTGAGAAAGTCGACGGTGAACGCCATCGGCGGCAGCGTCAGGCGGCCCGCCTGCGTCGGGAAGAGGGCGACGCGCATGACGGTGAGCGCCTCGAAGGCGCGCCCGCCGAGCGTGACCGGGCGCGGCACGGTCGAGCTCACCTCGAGCTCCTCGCGCCAGAAGCCCGGCGTGTCCCACGACCGCGACGCGATCGTCTGCCGCAGCTGGAGGTCGGGCGAGAAGTAGAGCACGATCTCGGCCACGACCTGCTGCCCGACGACGACGCGCTCGTCCGACAGCTCGATGCGCGCGAAGAGGTCGGCGCGCTCGGCCGGTCCCGTATTCGGTGGGGCGCCAGGTGTGGGGTACGGCGCCGCATTGGGCATCGGGACAGGCCGCACGGGCTGCTGCGGGCGGACCTGATTGGGTGCGCCCGACGCGACGGTGATGCTCGTCGCCGCGGCGACGATGGTCCGCCCGCCGCCGATGTCGGCGCGGTACGGCCCGATGCGCGCCGAGCCCGCGCCGACGGCCTCGAACGTCCACGTGACCTCGCGCTGGATGTCGCCGTTGACCTGCATCGTCGCGTCGGAGGTCGGCGAGGCCTGGACGGCGCGCAGGCCGCCCGTCGACGGCGGCGTCGGGAAGCGCCCGCCGGCCGTGCCGCGCAGCACGAGCGTGTACGTCAGCCGGTCGCCGACGTCGACGCGCGACGCCGAGACGCGGGTGATCGCGCGGACCTGCGCCGCCACCGGCGCGGCGGCGATCAGGAGCAGGACGATGAGTGCGACCAGAGTGGGCGCGATGGCACGCTTCGTGGAGGTGAGGGGAGGGGCCACTGCACTCGCGCGCGTCCCGAACTGTGACGAGAAGTCGGTCACCAGTCCTGCTCGTTGGTGCGGACGAGATCGGA
>JBBSUZ010000289.1:0-4082 GCA_038233965.1 Rhodothermales bacterium
CTGGAGTCGCTCACGCGCGCGCGCGGCAAGACGCTCCTGATGGTCACGCAAGACGCGTCGACGCTCGGCCGCGCGGACGTCGTTTTCACGCTGGCTGAGGGGGCGATTTCGGAGACCGGCGGTCTCCTCGCCAGTGGCCAGTGGGAGGGGGCCAGTGGCAGATCCGATTCCTGAACGTCGCCGCTCGACCTGCATCCCGCATTTTCTGCCACTGGCCACCGGTTCGGGTTCACCCGATGGCCACTGCCTACTGGCCTCCGTGCTCTTCCTCAGCAGCCTCCGCTACCTCCTGCGCCACCCGTGGCTCACCGCGCTCTCGATCCTCGGCGTGGCGGTCGGCGTGGCGGTCGGCGTGGCGGTGGACCTGGCCAACACGAGCGCGCTGCGGGCGTTCGAACTCTCCGGCGAGGCCCTCACGGGCCGGGCGACGCACCAGATCCTCGGCGGGCCGGGCGGCGTCCCGGGCAGCCTGCCGGCGCGTCTGATCCGCGAGGCCGGAGTGGGTCAGGTCGCGCCGGTCGTCGAGGCGACGGCCCGCGTGGACCGCGACTCGGCGCGCGTCGTCGGCATCCTGGGCGTGGACCTGCTCGCCGAATCTGCCTTCCGCCCGTTCGTCGCGCCCGGTCCGGGCGGCGGCGGCGTGGACCCGGCCGTCTTCCTGACGGTCCCCGGCGCGGCCGTCCTCAGCCGTGGCACGGCCGACGCCCTCGGCGTCGCGCTCAACGACACGCTCGGCCTGCGCCTCGACGGCCGCCCCGTCACGGCCCGCATCGTCGGCCTGCTCGATCCCGCCGACGGCCGCAGCGCGTCCGCCCTGTCCAACCTCGTCGTCGTGGACGTCGCGACGGCGCAGGAGTGGACGGGACGGGATACGGGAGGCGGGATCGCGCGCGAGGACGCGCGCCGGGATATGCAGATGTCCGACTCGTCCCACATTCCGAATCCCATATCCCGCATCCCGAGTGCCACCGGCACGCTCAGCCGCATCGACCTCCTGATCCCTGACGGCGCGGCCGGCGTGGCGATGCTCGCGCGCGTGCGCGACGTGCTGCCGCCGGGCGTCGAGGTGCGGGCGGCGACGGGGCAGGCGGAGACGTTGCGGACGATGACGGCCGCCTTCCGTCTCAACCTCACCGCGCTGAGCCTGCTCGCGCTCGTCGTTGGCCTGTTCCTGATCTACAACACGGTCACGTTCGCCGTCGTGCAGCGGCGGCGCGTGCTCGGGACGTTCCGCGCGCTCGGGGTGACGCGCGCCGAGGTCTTCCGGCTCGTCATGGTCGAGGCTCTCGCGGTCGGCGTCGTCGGGACGGCGCTCGGGATCGCGCTCGGCGTCGGGCTGGGCAGCGTGCTCGTGCGCCTCGTGACGCAGACTATCACCGATCTGTACTTCGTCGTCCGCGTGCGCGAGCTCGACTTGTCGGTGTGGTCGCTCGCGCGCGGCGCGGCGCTCGGCATCGGGGCGACGCTGCTCGGCGCGCTCAAGCCGGGCTGGGAGGCGGCGTCGATCACGCCCGCGTCGGCGCTCAGGCGGTCGACCGAGGAGGACGGCCTCGCGCAGAACGCCGGCCGCCTCGCGCTGTGGGGCGCGGCGACGATGGCGCTCGGGGGCGGGCTGCTCCTGATCCCGGTCGAGGCCGGCTCGGGCGGCATCGCGCTGGCCTACCTCGCGCTGCTCGCGATCCTCGGCGGCTTCGCCGTCACCGTCCCGTGGCTGACGCGCGGCTACGCAGCCCTCGCCCGTCCCGTCGCCGGCTTCCTCTTCGGCCCGACGGGCCGGATGGCCGCGCGCGGAATCACGGCGAGCCTCTCGCGGACGGCCGTGGCCGTGGCCGCGCTGACCGTCGCCGTCTCTGCCACGGTTGGCGTTTCGACGATGGTCGCCTCGTTCCGGACGACCGTCGTCGAGTGGCTCGGGAGCGTCTTGCAGTCGGACGTCTACATCTCGCCGCCGGCCGCCGTCTTCCGCCGTGGCGGCGGCATCCTCACGGATTCGCTCTTCGCCGACCTCTCGACGCTCCCCGGCGTCGCCCGCGCCGACGGCATCCGGGTCCGCACGCTCACCACAGAACTGGGCGACGTGGACCTCGTCGTCGGCCGCGTGGACTCGGTCCGCACCGGCCTCTACCGCTTCAAGCAGGGCGACGCGAAGACGGCGGCGCGCAACGCGATGCGCGGGTCGGTCTCGGTCAGCGAGCCCTTCGGCTTCCGATTCGGCGTCCAGGACGGCGACACGCTGACGCTGCCGACCGACGCGGGCCCGCGCCGCTTCGCCGTCTCGGGCGTCTACTACGACTACGGCAACGACCTCGGCGTGGTGCTGATGGACGAGCGCACGTTCCTGCGCTATTACCGCGACCCCGGCCGCTCGGGCGTGGCGCTCACGGCCGCGCCGGGCACGACGCCCGAGGCGCTCGTCTCGGCCGCCCGCGCCGCCGCCGAGGGCCGGCAGCAGGTGCAGGTCCGCTCCAACCGCGACCTGCGCGAAACGAGCCTCGCCGTCTTCGACCGGACGTTCCTGGTGACGTACGTGCTCCGGTTGCTCGCGATCGGCGTCGCGTTCGTCGGCGTCCTCTCGGCGCTGATGGCGCTGCAGCTGGAACGGCGGCGAGAGCTCGCGATGCTCCGCGCACAGGGCCTGACGCCGGCCGAGCTGCGCAAGACGGTCCTCATCCAGACGGGCCTGATGGGCTTGTGGGCGGGCGTGCTCGCAGTCCCGCTCGGGCTCGTCCTCGCGGCGGTGCTCGTGTTCGTCGTCAACGTCCGCTCGTTCGGGTGGACGCTCGCGTTCGAGGTGTCGCCCGCGATCCTCGGGCAGGCGGTCGGCCTCGCGGTCGTCGCCGCCATCCTCGCCGGGCTCTATCCCGCGTGGCAGATGGGCCGCGCCGATCCCGCCGAGGCGCTCCGCGAGTCGTAATCCGACGCGCCCGTTCGCGGCACCCTTCCTGACTCTTCTCGTCCCGATGCTCCGCCTCGTCCTCCCGCTCCTCCTCGCCACGGCCGTCGCCGGCTGCGGCGATGCGCCCGTCTCGGCGTCCGTCTCCGTCGCCGAGGCGCTCTCGGGCGACACGACGGGCTACGACCGCGCCGACCACGTCCGCGACTTCGCCTTCCCGGCGGACCACGGGCCGCACGACGGCTTCAAGACGGAGTGGTGGTACGTCACGGGCAACCTTCGCGCGACGGACGGCACGGACCGACGCATCGGCGTCCAGTTCACCGTCTTCCGCTCGGCGCTCGCGCCGCCAGCAGAAACGGCCGCGCGCGGGTCGGGCTGGGCCACGACGCAACTCTACATGGCGCACACGGCCATCGGCGACGTCGCCGGGCAGCGCTTCTTCTCGCAGGAGCGCCTCTCGCGCGGCGCGGCGGGTCTGGCCGGATCGACGTCCGAGCCGGTCCGCACCTTTCTCGGGACCGTCGAGATGCGCGGCGACGGTCCGCTCGTGATGGGCGGGGCGACGCCGCTGCGGCTCGTCGGCTCGGCGGAGGGCGCGGCGTTCGCGCTCGACGCCCGGCCCGTCAAGCCGCTCGTGCTCCAGGGCGACCGCGGTCTGTCCCAGAAGGGCGTCGAGGCGGGCAACGCGAGCTACTACTACGCCCAGACGCGCATGGCGACGACCGGTACGATCACGCTTCCGGGCCGAGACGGCACGCCTGACGAAACCGTCCCGGTCGAGGGCCTGACGTGGCTCGACCGCGAGTGGAGCACGTCGCTGCTCGGCCAGACCCAGACCGGCTGGGACTGGTTCGCGCTCCAGTTCGCCGACGGCCGGGACCTGATGCTGTTCCAGCTCCGCGGGGCGGGCGAACCGACCGGCGAGGGCTCGCTCGTCGGCGCAGACGGCACCAAGACGCGCCTGCTGCCTGCCGACTTCTCGCTCGAGCCGCTCGCGACGTGGCGCGCGCCCGACGGCGCCCAGTACCCGACGCGCTGGCGCGTCCGCGTCCCGGCGCAGGGCATCGACATCACCGTTCAGGCGGCCATCGAGGCGTCCGAGCTCGACGCCAGCGTCCGCTACTGGGAGGGCGCGGTCGACGTGAGCGGATCGGCGACGGGCACGGGCTTTCTCGAGATGACCGGC
>JBBSUZ010000290.1:0-4065 GCA_038233965.1 Rhodothermales bacterium
CCGAGGCCGACCCGGCGCGTCCGCTGGACTACGGCTGGTCCGTCGCCGACTTCCACCGCGCCTTCCGCGAGGCGCTCGGCGGGCACGTCGAGTACGGCCTGATCCCGTTCGTCGCCACGCGCCGCCAGACGCTCGTCGCCGCCCTCGACGCGACCAACGTGCCGCCGGTTCTCGACGCTCTGACGGTCGCGCCCGCCCGCCCGCGCCCGACGGACGCGCTCACGGTGACGGTCCGGGTTGAAGACGAGCTCGCGCCGGCCAGCGTCACGCTCGTCGCGCTCGTCGACGCCGGCACGCCCGCGGAGACGCCGATGCGCGACGACGGCACGCAGGGCGACGCCACCGCCGGCGACGGCATCTTCACGGGCACGCTGGCCGCGACGGGCCGCCCCGCGGTCATCGAAGTCTCGGTCCGCGCGACCGACGCCACGGGCCAGACGCGCACGACGCCCGCGCGCCGCGTCGTCGTCGCCGCGCCGGTCCTCGGGCTCGTCGTCAACGAGATCCTGGCGTCGAGCACGGGCGCGAGCCTGCGCGACGAGGCCGGCGACGCCGACGACTGGATCGAGATCCACAACCCGACGGCCGCCGCCGTCTCGCTCGCAGGCTACACGCTCACCGACGCCCTCACCGCGCCCGCCGCGTGGGCCTTCCCGGCAGACGTCCAGATCCCGGCCGGCGGCTACCTCATCGTCTGGGCGGACAACGAGCCCGCCGAGGGCCCGCTCCACGCCACGTTCAAGCTCAGCGCGTCCGGCGAGGCCGTCGGCCTGTTTCGCAACGGGGCGGAGGTCGACGCCGTCACGTTCGGCGCGCAGACGACCGACGTCTCGACGGGCCGCGAGCCCGACGCGACGGGCCCGTTCGTGGCATTCCCGTCGCCGACGCCCGGCGCCCGCAACGTCCGTCCGACGGGCACCGAGACTGCGCCCGGCGCGCTCGCCGTGCGGGCCTTCCCGAACCCGTTCCGCGGCGCGCTGACGGTCGAGACCGGCGCGCCGCTGCCCGCCGGATCCGAGGCCGTCGTCCTCGACGCCCTCGGCCGCGTCGTCGCGCGTCTGGACGCGTCGGCCGGCGCGACGCGGCTCGCGTGGGACGCGGCCGGCGTGCCGGCCGGCGTCTACGTCGTCCGGCTCCGGGCGGGCGCGGACGTCCGCACGCTGCGCGTCGTCCGGCTGTAGCGGCGGTCCCGCCGCGTCCCGCCGCCGGCGGCCGCTTAAACGAACCCGCGCCCGGACGCCCCCAGCGGACGCCGGGCGCGTTCGTTTACAGACCGCGCGGGCCGCGCCGATGACAAGGGCTCGCTCAGCCGCTGCCTCGATGGACCTGCCCTCGCTCCCGCCCGACTTCGCCGGCTTCGGCTTCACGGACCCGACGCCCGCCTTCGTCCGCATCGTGACGACCGAGGAGTCCGACGGCCGCGCGCTCGTCGACGGCGTCGTCGTGATCCCGGGCCTGCCCGTCTGCCGCGTCCGCATGAAGACGGACACGCTGCGCATGGACCGCAACGGGCCCGGCCGGAACGCGCTCCTCGCCTACGTCCGGACTGCCCTGCACGAGGACGTCATGGTCGAGCTTCCGTGGAATTGAAAGGCAGTTTGAAGTCTGGAGAGAGGGCGAACGTGCACCTGTTGCGAGCCACGTGCCCCCCCAGTTTGGCGGACACCCGGCGCCGTGCACGACGTCTCGGCTCTTCAAACTCCAAACTCTAACCTTCTTTTTTCCCCAGCATGTCCCGCATCGGGACGCCGCCGGACGGGCCGAACTCCAGCGTCCGGATCGGGAACGGCAGCGAGATGCCGTGCGCGTCGAACGCCTGCTTGAGCGCCTTCACGCCCGCGCTCTGCGCCGCGAGATAGTCCGACTGCTTGGCGAAGTCGACCCAGAAGCGGGCCGAGAAGTCGATCGTCGACTCGCCCAGGCCGGTGTAGAAAAACTGGACGGGCCGGCTCGTGTCGCACATCGGCAGGGCGGTGAGCGCCGCGATCGCGACCTGCTCGACCTCGCTCAGGTCGTCGCCCTGCCCGACGCCGCTCTCGAGGTCGATGCGCCGGAACCGCGTCGCCGAGTAGTTGACGATCGCGCCGCCGAAGACCTTGGCGTTGGGCAGGATGACGCGCTGGCCCTGGAACGTCTCGATGATGGTCGAGCGCAGCGTGATCTCGGTGACCACGCCCGTGTATGTGTTCGTCTCGATGATCTGACCGACGACGAACGGGTTGCGGATCGCCATCAGGACGCCCGCGATGAAGTTGGACGCGATGTCCTGGAACGCGAAGCCGAGGGCCAGCCCGACGATGCCGGCGCCGGCGAGCAGCGTCGTCACGATGCCGCTCAGCCCGACGACGCGCAGCGCGGCGAAGAGGCCGGTCGCGAGCACGACGAGGTACGCCACCGTCGCGAGGAGGTTGACGACGTTGACGGCCGCGGGCGCGTGCGCCGTCACGCGGTGCATCACGCTCGTCACGACGCTCCGCACGAGCCGCGCCGCGAAGGCCGCCGCCACGACGATGATCGCGGCCACGACGAGGTTCGGCAGCAGCAGCACGAGCGAGTCGACCCACCCGCCGAGCTTGCCGACCAGCCCGACGGCGGCGTCCGACACGTTGAGCGGGGCGAGGGCGAGGGTGTCGGCGGCGAGCGAGTCGACGGGCTGCATCGGGTGGCGGCGAATGAGAACGGCCTACGGGGCGCCCGCCGGCGGCGTTCCGACGCGCGTCCGGGCCGGCCCGCGGTGCCCCGGAGAACGGAGACGGCACCGGGCGCGTACCGGTCGGGCCCGCGGATGCGTTCGCGGATTGTCCCCGACTCCCCCCGACCGATGTTTCTCCACGACCTCTCGCCCGAGCAGCGCCGCGCGTTCCTCGTCCTCGCCCGCCAGGTCATCGACGCCGACCGCCGCCTCGCCATCCAGGAGGTCGAGCGGCTGGACCGGCTCTACGTCGAGGCCGGCGTCCCGGCCGAGATGGCCGACGCGCCCGGCGGCGTCGGCGACCTCAACCTGCTCTTCCCCTCCGACCGCGCGCGCGTCGTCGTGATCCTCGAGCTGCTGCTCGTCGCCTACTCGGACGGCCGGCTGGACCCCCGCGAGACGCAGACCATCCGCGACGTCGCCGCCCGCCTCGGCGTCGACGCGGCGACGTGGGAGGACGCCACGGACTGGGCGAACCGCTACCAGGCCCTCATCTCCGAGGCCGACGCGCTCGGCAAGGGCAAGGGCGTCTTCGAGGACGACTGAGCGCGTCGGCTGCGCCTTGCGGAGGGCGTGGCGCGTCCGCCCTGTCGTGGGACGAGAATTTGTCATCCTGAACTCGCTTCAGGATCCGCATTTCATCGGACGTCCGACAAAGGCAAAAGGCAGATCCTGAAACGAGTTCAGGATGACAAGGGGTGGTGTGGGTGCCAGCTCCCGCTGGCTGCTCTCCGCTGCCCTCGCCCCTCCACCGAAGACTCACCGCCCCGGAGGGCCGCCTCGGGTAGCTTGGGCGGAAACAGCCGGATCCTTCCGTGAGCGACCAGAAAGTCATCTTCTCGATGGTCGGCGTGGGCAAGACCCTGCCGACCGGCAAGAAAATCCTCGACAACATTTACCTCTCGTTCTACTACGGGGCGAAGATCGGCGTGCTCGGCCTCAACGGGTCGGGCAAGTCCACGCTGCTCAAGATCATCGGCGGGATCGACAAAAACCACGACGGCACGATCCAGGCGCAGCCGGGCCTGACGATCGGGATGCTGGAGCAGGAGCCCGACCTGGGCGACCCGACCCGGACCGTCCGCGAGGTCGTCGAGGAGGGTATGCAGTCCACCGTGGACCTGCTGAAGGCCTACGAGGCCGTCAACGAGAAGTACGCGGACCCCGACGCCGACTTCGACGCCATCATGGCCGAGCAGTCCAAGCTCCAGGAGGAGATCGACCGCCTCGACGCGTGGGACCTCGACGCGCGCCTCCAGCAGGCGATGGACGCGCTCCGCTGCCCGCCCGCCGACTCGCCCGTCGGCCAGCTCTCCGGTGGCGAGAAGCGCCGCGTCGCGCTCGTCCGCCTCCTGCTCTCCAACCCCGACGTC
>JBBSUZ010000291.1:0-4048 GCA_038233965.1 Rhodothermales bacterium
AGTACCACTTCACCCGGCTCGACCACGCCATAGACGAGGTCCACGCGCTCTTCGACCGCTGGGCCGAGAGCGGCGCGCTCGACGGGTCGCTGGATGAGGACGGCGCGAGCGTGCTCCGCCTCGCCGTCCACGAGTGGGTCGCGAACCTTGTGCAGCACGCCGCCTTCCCCGCCGGCGCGCGCATCACGCTCACGATCGAGCCTGGCAAGAGCGTCGTCCGCTGCGCGATCGAAGACTCCAGCGTCGGCTTCGACTTCGCGGGGCAGGTCGAGCAGCAGCACGCCATCCTCGACGCGCCGGCGCCCTCGGAGCGCGGGCGCGGCCTGCTGATGCTCATCACCTGCACGGAGGCCCTGTCGTTCCAGCCGGCCGCCGACGGGCGCGGCCAGCGCATCGCCTTCAGCGTCCGCACGGGCACCGGCGCCGCGCTCTTCGAGCCCCTCTTCCGCCCCGAAGACCTCGCCGACGACTTCTCGCTCGTCGACCCGACCGACTCACACTCCGGGGACGGCGCTGCGTCCGCGCCGTCCTCCGCGCCGTCCCCCGCCACACCGTGACGTCCCCCAACATCCTCATCGTCGAGGACAACAAGACGCTCCGCCGCCTGCTCGAGTACCGTCTCGGCAAGCGGTTCGACGTGCGCGTCGCGGAGAACGGGGAGCGCGCGCTCGCGGCCATCGCCGAGCGCGCGCCGGACCTCATCGTGTCCGACATCATGATGCCGGTCATGGACGGCTTCGCCCTCCTGGCCGCCCTCCGGGCGTCGCCGGCCACCGAGACCATCCCGTTCATCTTCCTCACGGCGAAGACGGACGACCTCAGCCGGCAGAAGGGGCTCAAGAAGGGCGTCGACGACTACATGACGAAGCCGTTCGACATCGAGCACCTCATCGACCGCGTCACGCAGATCCTCCAGCGCAGCCAGGTCTACCAGTCCAAGCTCAGCGCCAAGATCGGCCGCGACTTCTCGGACCGCCTGCTGCCGCGCGAGATGCCGTCCGAGCCCGGCTACCGCACGATGTTCTTCTCGCGCCCGAAGGAGGACGGCGGCGGCGACCTCTTCGACTGGACGCGCGCCGACGACGGCTCGTACCTGTTCACGGTCGGCGACATCATGGGCAAGGGCCTCCAGGCCAAGTTCTACGCCTTCTCGTTCCTGTCGTACATCCGGTCCACGATCCACGCGATGCTCAAGACGACGGTCAGCCCGGCCGTCCTGATGCAGCGCGTCAACGAGATGCTCATCCAGGACGCCGTCCTCGAGGAGACCTTCGCCTCCCTCCTGCTGATGCGCTGGGAGCCGGCCACCAACCGCGTCGTCTACGCCAACGCCGGCCACTGCCGCCCCATCCTGGCCACGCCGGACGGACCGGGCATGGTCGAGTACTCGGACCTCATCCTCGGCCTAGACCCGCAGACGGAGTACGTGGACCACTCGTTCATCGTCCCGCCCGGCTCGGCCCTGCTGTGCTACACGGACGGCCTCAACGAGCAGGTCATGCGCAACCACGCCATGTTCGGCGAGGCCGGCGTCGCGATGGCCGCCCAGGCTGCGCTCGCCTCTGACGCGCCGGTGCACACGCTGCTCTCGTGGCTGCTGCGCCGCTCCGAGCATCCGGACTTCGACGACGACGTCCTCGTGTTCTGGCTCCAGCGCGAGGCGGAGGCGCAGACCCGAGCCGCTGCGTAAGTGGCGTGCGGCCCTTACCTCCACCTCCCTACGTGTCATCCCGGATCATGTACGGGATGACACAGATCGACGCCCTCACATTTGACGGGAACGGTATCAGTTCACGTTGAGCGGGGCGTCGTCCGGCGCGAAGTCGAGGAAGCGGAGCGGGGCCTCGGCGAGGCCCTCGGCCATGCGCTCGAGCGTGTCCGAGATCTCGGCCGTCGAGTCGCCGCAGGGGCGGGCGGGCTGCCGCGCGATCCCGAGCAGGCCCTCGCGCCGGTCGTAGTACGTCTCGTGGACGAAGCACGACCCGTCGGGGTGCGACACGACGCGGAAGCCCCAGTAGACGATCGCGGCGAGCCCCTCGGGCGAGAGCACGGTCGTCGTGGCGAGGTCGAAGCCGCACGGCGGCGTAAAGGCGTTGCGGAGCATCAGCGGTGGTGGTGGCCCGACGGCGGCGTAAAGGCGTTGCGGAGCATGGGAGGCGGGGAATGGGGACCGGGAAGCGGGAAGTGGGACACACGACGTCTGGATGGACGCCGGCGTCCATCTGCCTGTCCCCATTTCCTAGTCCCCGGTTCCCTCGAGAAACGACGTGTCGGCGAGCGTGACGAGGCGGACCTCCGGGCCGATGACGCCGCCGGGGACGTCGAGGACGCTCAGCGCGGCGTTGGGGTGCGGGTAGTCCATCATGCGCTCGAGACCGCCACCGGGCAGCACGCCCGCGAGCAGGATGCGCAGCAGCCGGCGGTGCGTCACGATGAGCACGTCGCCCTCGGGGTACGCCGCGCCCAGCTCGACGAGCACCGGCCGGACGCGTGCCCAGACGTCGTCCGGCGACTCGCCGCCCTCAACGCGCAGGCTCGTCTCGCCCGCGTTCCAGTGCCGGTTGAGGCGCGCATAGTCCGTCGCCGTCCCGACGTCCTGCGACTCGGGCGTGAAGCCCTTGCCCTCGTGGATGCCCCAGTCCATCTCGTCCAGCCCGTCGCGGACGATCAGGACGGCGCCCGGGTGCGCGGCGAGTGACGGCGCGGCGGTCTCCTTCGAGCGCGTCTGTGTGCTCGTCGCGACGGCCACGAGCGGGACTTCGGCGAGGCGCCGGGCGAGGGCCTCCGCCTGCGCCCGCCCGACGTCGTTGAGGTCCGGGTCCAGGCCGCGGCCCTGGACGAGGCCGGCGGCGTTCTCGGCCGTCTCGCCGTGGCGGGTGAGGTAGAGAATCATGAAATGCGGTTTGGTGTTGTGGCCGTTACGGACAGAGGAGTCTGACTTTCAACGTCACCCCTCTCATTCCCCATCCTCCATCCGCGCGGCGCGGTCGGCGAGGTGGAGGGCGCGGATGACCGGCGCGAGGTCGCCGGCGAGGACGCCTGCGAGCGCGTGGTTCTTGTCGTCGCCGTCGAGGCGGTGGTCCGTGAGGCGGCCCTGCGGGAAGTTGTAGGTCCGGATCTTGGCCGAGCGGTCGCCCGAGCCGACGAGCGCCTTGCGGGCCTCGGCGCGCTCGTCGTGGATGCGGTCGCGCTCGAGCTGGTAGAGGCGGCTGCGGAGCACGCGGAACGCCTTGTCCTTGTTCTTGAGCTGGCTCTTCTCGTCCTGGATCGAGACGACGAGGCCCGTCGGGACGTGCGTGAGCCGGACGGCCGAGTCGGTCGTGTTGACCGACTGGCCACCGGGGCCGGACGCGCGGTAGACGTCCACGCGGACGTCCTGCATGCGCAGCGCGACGTCGACCTCCTCCGCCTCGGGCAGCACGGCGACGGTCGCGGCCGACGTGTGGATGCGGCCCTGGCTCTCGGTCGCCGGCACGCGCTGGACGCGGTGCACGCCCGATTCGAACTTCATCGTCCCGAAGACGCCGCCGGAGGAGCTTCCGGCCTTGAGGCCGAACGTGATCTCGCGGAAGCCGCCCATGCCGCCGGCGCTGGCGTCCATCGGCTCGAGGCGCCAGCCGTTGGCGGACGCCCACTTCTGGTACATCTCGAAAAGGTCGCCGGCGAAGAGCGCGGCCTCGTCGCCGCCGGTGCCGGCGCGGATCTCGACGATGACGTCGCGGGCGTCCTCGGGGTCGCGCGGGACGAGCGCCTCCTCGAGCGCCTCCTCAGCGCGCGCGAGGTCGGCCTCGCGGTCGTCCACTTCGAGGGCGGCGAGCTCGGCCATCTCGGCGTCGTCGCCCTTCGCCATCTCGTGCAGGTCGCGGACCTCGTCGCGGAGCGCGCTCCAGCGGGCGGCAGCCTGGACGGCCGGCTCCAGGCCCGAGAGCTCGCGGCTGAGGCGCGTCATCTCGGCGACGTCCGCCGCCACGTCGGGCGCGGCGAGGGCGGCTGTGAGCGCAGCGTAGCGCGTGTCGAGGGCGGCGAGGGCGTCCGGACGGATCATCGA
>JBBSUZ010000292.1:0-3981 GCA_038233965.1 Rhodothermales bacterium
GCACGACGGCCGGGCACGACGCGGCGGCACACGCCGCCGGCACGCACGCCCCGTGGGCGCGCGGCGCTACGCCCGCTCGGGCGGTGGCGTCGGGTCTCCTGTCAAGGGCGGCGCGGGCGGCAGGCCAGACGCGGGCCGGTACGGACCCACGGTCTCGGCGACGGCCTGCGGCGTCAGCGCCCACAGCACCGCCTCGTCGAGCGTCGGCGGAGCGTCGTGCTCGCCGGCCGGCTCCTCCTCCTCGGCCGCCTGCACCGTGCCCGCGAACGGGTTCGCCCAGACGCGGCTCCACGTGCCGTCCGCCGCCATTGCCGACGAGACGAGCGGGCTCGACGCGAGGACGAGCATCAGCACGAAGCGGAGCGGAGCGAGCGGGGCAGTCACGGAGCGGACGTGGGCGCGGGGATGCCGCGGCGTGTTTCGGTCGGATCGAGCAGTCCCAACGGAGGCAGTCGGGGATCGGTGCCGGGGATCGACCCATCCGTGCCGCCCCACAGCACTCTTTATCAGTTGATCACACAAATCTATCAGCTCGGGCCCGAGTCCGGGGCACTCAGAGCAAGCGGCGACGGATTGCGAGCCGTTTCCACCGCAACCGGGGAGCCTGGCGCGCGGGCCGGCAGTAACGTCCGGCCTGCACGCGCCCCCGCCCGATGGACACGCCCGCCCCCTCGAACTTCCTCCGCGACATCGTCGCCCGCGACGTCGCCGCCGGCACGTACGGCGGGCGCGTCGCGACGCGCTTCCCGCCGGAGCCCAACGGCTACCCGCACTTGGGGCACGCCAAGACGATCTGCCTCAACTTCGGCCTCGCCCGCGACTTCGGCGGCACGTGCACGCTGCGCTACGACGACACGAACCCCGAGACGGAGTCCGAGGAGTACGCCCGCGCGCTCGCCGACGCCGTCCGCTGGCTGGGCTTCGAGCCGTCCGCGGTCCGCTACACGTCGGACTACTTCGAGCAGCTCCACGCGTGGGCCGTCGAGCTCATCGAGAAGGGGCTGGCGTTCGTGGACGAGGAGACGGAGGAGCAGATTCGCGCCCACCGGGGGACCGTCACCGAGGCCGGCACGCCGAGTCCGTTCCGCGACCGCCCGGTCGCGGACAACCTGCGCCTCTTCGAGGAGATGCGCCGCGGCGAGCACGCGGACGGCTCGCTCGTGCTCCGCGCCCGGATCGACACCGAGCACGGCGTCATGGCGCACCCGAACATGAAGCTGCGCGACCCGCTGATGTACCGCATCCGCCGCGACGCGCACCACTACCGCCGCGGCGACGCGTGGCCGGTCTACCCGTTCTACGACTGGGCCCACGGGCAGTCCGACGCCATCGAGGGCATCACGCACTCGATCTGCACGCTCGAGTTCGACGTCAACCGCCCGCTCTACAACTGGTACCTGGACGCGATCGGCGTGCCAGAGCCGCGCAACCACCAGTACGAGTTCGCGCGCTTCAACCTCGACTACACGGTGATGAGCAAGCGCAAGCTGCTCCGCCTGGTGAACGAGGGCCACGTGACGGGCTGGGACGACCCGCGCATGCCGACGATCGCCGCGCAGCGGCGGCGGGGCGTCCGGCCGGAGGCGCTGCGGCGCTTCTGCGACGAGACCGGCATCTCGACCGTCGACGGCCGCGTCGAGCTGTCGTTCTACGACCACATCGTCCGCGACGACCTCAACGGCGTCGCCCCGCGCGTGCTCGGCGTCACGGACCCGCTGCGGCTCACGATCGACAACCTGGACGAGCCCCTTGACCTCGACGCGCCGCTGTGGCCGCACGACGTCACGCCGCCCGCCGGCGCCCCGACGTCGCGGCCGCTCAGTCTCGGGCGCGACCTGTGGATCGAGCGCGCGGACTTTGCCGAGACGCCGCCGAAGGGCTGGAAGCGCCTCTCGCCCGGCGCCGAGGTGCGCCTGCGCCACGGCCCGGTCGTCCGCTGCACGGGCATCGACCGCGACCGCGACGGCGCCATCGTCGGCATCCGCGCGCAGGCCGACCTCGCGACGCTCGGGTCGGACGGCTTCCGCGGCGGCGTCATCCACTGGGCCGACGTGGCGACGGCCGTCCCGGCCACGTTCCGCCTCTACGACCGCCTCTTCTCCGTCCCCGTCCCCGAGGACGCCGCAGACGTCACGGACGTCCTGAACCCGGACTCGCTCGCCGAGATGCAGGGCTTCGTGGAGCCGGCTGTAGCGTCGATGGGCGAGACGCGTGTCCAGTTCGAGCGCCTCGGCTTCTTCTGGCCCGACCCCGTCGACTCCGCGCCCGACGCGCTCGTCTTCAACCGGATCGTCGCCCTGCGGGACTCGTGGGGGAAGAAGGGGAGCGGCGAGCAGGCAGTGGGAAGCGGGGAAAAGACGAAGGCCGTGGCGACGGTACAGACAGGGCCGAAGGACCCGGCGGCGGGGCTCGCGGACGCGCAGCGGCCGGCCTACGACGCGCTCGTCGCGCGTGGCGTCGGTGGTGAGGAGGCGGCGGTGCTGGCGGCGGACGACGCGCTCGGCGACCTGTTCGAGGGCGTCGTTGCGGCCGGTGCGTCCGTTCGGGATGCGGCGATCCTGCTCGTCCAGGACGTCCGCCCGCTCGGCGGCGACGGCGCGGCATCGCCCGCGGCGCTGGCCAAGTTGATCGCGCTCACGGCGGATGGGACGGTAACCCGCGCCGGCGCGAAGACCGTTCTCGCGGCCCTCGTCTCAGGCGGTGGCGACGCTCGGGCGACGGTCGACCGCCTCGGCCTCGCGGCTGTCCGCGACGACGCGGCGCTCGTCCCGGCGGTCGAGGCGGCGATGGCGGAGCACCCGGACAAGGTCGCGGCCGTGCACGCCGGCGAGGCCAAGTTCGTCGGCTTCCTCGTCGGGCAGGCGATGCGCCGCGCGCCGAAGGGCGCGGACCCGAAGCGCGTCCAGGAGCTCCTCCGCGAGCGCCTCGGCGCGGCGTAGCCGAACACCCCGCGCCACACAAGCAGACGTCGTAGGGGCACAGCTTGCTGTGCCCGTCTCTCCGTATGGCACCCCGCCGGGCACCGGAGGTTCACGACGATCCCGGTTTGTGGCACCGCAATCCGGACGGGTGGGCACAGCAAGCTGTGCCCCTACGACGGGTTTACGACGGGTTTCCGTCCGGTCTCTGGCGCCGCGACGTCACCCTCGGCATCCCGGTTATCCCAACACGTCCGCGGCGCGGCGGAGGCGGCGGACCGTCGCCTCGCGCCCGAGGAACTGAAGGGTCTCGAAGAGACCGGCGCCGACCGTGACGCCCGTGACCGCGAGCCGCGCCGGGTGCACGACCTGCCCGAACCCGACGCCCTCGGCCTCGGCCATCTCCCGCAGCGACGCCTCGGCCGTCTCGACCGAGAAGGCGTCTAGCGCGTCGAGGCGGTCCGCGTAGAGCGCCATGAGCCGCGCCGAGTCGTCCTTCCAGCGCTTCTTGACACCCGCCTCGTCGTAGGCCTCGGGCTCGGCGAAGAGGTAGGGCGAGTCCGCGAGGTCGCGGGCGAACACGATCCGCGCGCGCAGGAGGTCGGCTGCCTCCGCGAGCCGGGCGGCGTCGACGGGCCCGACGGCGGCCTCGACAGCCGGGCGGGCGCGCTCGGCGATGGCGGCGGCCGGGAGGTCGCGGAGCGTCTGCGCGTTGAGCCAGTTCAGCTTGTCGAGGTCGAACTTGGCCCCGGCCTTGTGGATGCGCTCAACCGAGAACGCGTCAGCCATCTCGGCGAGCGTGAAGCGCTCGCGGTCCGTCCCGTCGTTCCAGCCGAGCAGGCCGAGGAAGTTGACGAGCGCCTCGGGCTCGTAGCCGAGCGCGCGGTAGTCGCGGACCGAGACGGGGATGCCGGCCCGGTCCGCGTTGCGCTTCGAGAGCTTGCCGCCGGAGGGCGCGAGGCTGAGCGGGAGGTGCGCCATCTGCGGCGGCGCGAGGCCGAGGGCCGCGTAGAGCAGCAGGTGCTTGGGTACGCTCGGCAGCCACTCCTCGCCGCGGATGACC
>JBBSUZ010000293.1:0-3945 GCA_038233965.1 Rhodothermales bacterium
GGGCAGGGAAGGATTCGAACCTCCGTACTCGTATGAGAACAGATTTACAGTCTGTCGCCTTTAACCACTCGGCCACCTGCCCGGAAATCGAAAGAACATGCCCGATGGGTCACCCCTCGGGCAGAGCTGGCGGAGGGACTTGAACCCCCGACCTGCTGATTACAAATCAGCTGCTCTACCAACTGAGCTACGCCAGCGAGCGGCGCCGAAGCACCTCTGCATTGCAGAACCGAGAAACTACCCCGCCACCCGCCCCGCGGTCAACCGCCCGAGCACCCGCGACGCCCTCCTGGTGGGACTTCGCGGTTTCTTGGGGAGGATACGAGCATGAGGCATGACAGGACAGGCCCGAAGCCTCAGGCCCATTCATTCGGATCGACCTCCGCCTCCCTCTTCCCTCTTCGCTTCGCAAGCCACCACCGGACGCCCAGCACGAGCGCCACCACGACAAGCACGCCCGTCACGACGCGCCCGTACGTCGCGAGCAGCGCCATCACGCGCGGCCACTGCGTTCCCAGCGCAAATCCGCCGCCGATGAGCACGGCGTTCCATGCCAGCGCACTCGCCGTGGACCATAGCGTGACGCCGCCGGTCGGCATGCCAGACGCGCCGGCCAGCAGGCCGATCACCGCACGGCCACCGCTCAGAAACCGGTTCGCCACCACGACGCCCATCCCCCATCGGGCGAGCCACGCCTCGACCGTCGCCACGGCGCCGCGCGGGATCCAGCGGAGGCGCGCCGGGTCATGGACGGCCATTCCGAGCCGCCGGCCTGCCGCGAACACGGTCAGGAAGCCGAGGACGGACCCGATCGTCGCCAGCACGAAGGTCGGGACGAGGCCGATGATGCCGAGGGCGACGAACGAGCCAGCCACGACCACGACGAGGTCGCCGGGGATCGGCGGGATGACGTTCTCGGCCCACGCCACGACGAAGACGACGGCGTAGATGCCGCCCGGTGGCAGCCCGCGCAGCCACTCGACGAACGCGCTGCCGGCCTCGATCACGTCGCATACAGAATGAGGGCAACGGCGTGGGCGGACGCGCCCTCGCCGGTCCCGACGAAGCCCATCCCTTCGCCCGTCGTCGCCTTCACCGACATGCGGTCAGCGTCGATGCCGAGGGCGGCGGCGAGCGTCTCGCGCATGGTATCGATGTGCGGGCGCAGCTTCGGGAGTTGCAGGCAGACCGTCGCGTCGACGTTGCCGATGCGGAACCCGGCGTCTGCGAGGCGCGCGACGACAGTCCGGAGCAGGGCGATGCTGTCGGCCCCCTTCCACTCGGGGTCGGTGTCGGGAAAGTGCGAGCCGATGTCGCCCAGCGCGGCCGCGCCGAGCAGGGCGTCGATGACGGCGTGCGTGAGCACGTCGGCGTCCGAGTGGCCGTCGAGGCCGACGTCGGACGGGACGGTCACGCCGCCGAGGATGAGCGGGCGGCCTGCGGTGAGGCGGTGGACGTCGTAGCCGTGGCCGATGCGCATGACGAGCCGGAGCGTGGGGCCGGCAAAGGTAGGCGCGTCAGCGGCCCGCAACCCACGACGGCCAGAGCGCGCAGGCGAGCGCCCAGTCGGTCGGCGTCGTGACCTTGACGTTGCGCGTGTCGCCCTCGACGATGGCGACGGGTGTGCCGGCGAGCGCGAGGAGGCCCGCCTCGTCGGTCGGCGCGGCGTCAGCGTTCGCGGCGTACGCGGCGGCGAGGAGGTCGCGGCGGGCACCCTGCGGCGTCTGCATCGCCCACATCCCGTCCCGCTCAACGGTCTCGGCGAAGACGTCTCGGGCTCCACGCCGGAGTGTGTCCGAGACGCGGACGGCCGCTGCCGCCGCACCGTTCTCTCGAACCGCAGCGACGACGCGCGCGATCAAGTCGCCCGAGACGAACGGCCGGACGGCGTCGTGGACAAGCACGATGCCGACGGGCTCGGGCAGCGCCGCTAGCCCACACGCGACGGACGCGGCGCGCGTCGCCCCGCCGACAACAACCGCAAGGTCGGCGAAGCCCCCCTCCGCCACGACGCCATACTCGGCCAGCATTCCTCTGACGTTCGCGACGTCCGATGCCGGAGCAACGACGACAGTAGCGGCGACGTCCGGGTGTCCGACGAAGGCCCGAGCCGTCTGCACGAGGACCGGCGCGTCGCCCAGGAGGCGGAACTGCTTGCGCTCGCCGCCGAGGCGCAGCCCCGAGCCGCCCGCCGGCAGCACGACGCCGACGGGCGGGATGCGGGATGTGGGATGGGCCATGAGCAGAAGATCACACCTGCCGCTCTGCGCATCCCCTATCCCGCATCCCATCCTCCCGTCACACCACCAGCATCGCGTCGCCGAACGAGAACAGGCGGTACTCGTGGCGGATCGCCTCCTCGTACGCGTGGTGCATCAGCTCGAGGCCGGCGAAGGCGGCCACGGCCATGAGCTGCGTCGAGCGCGGGCGGTGGAAGTTGGTCAGCAGCCGCTCCGTGACGTGGAAGTCGTAGGTCGGGTAGACGAACTTGTCGGTCCAGCCGCGCGCGGGCTTCAGCCGGCGGTCCGCGGTGAGCGTGGACTCGACGGCGCGCACGACGGTCGTCCCGCAGGCGGTGACGGTGTGGACCGGGCTCGCGAGCGCGCGGTTGACCGTCTCGGTCGTCTCGACGGGGACGATGAAGCACTCGGAGTCCATCCGGTGCTTGGAGAGGTCCTCGACCTCGACCGGCTCGAACGTCCCCAGCCCGGCGTGGAGCGTGATCGGGACGATGTGCGTGCCGCGGGCGCCGATCGCGCGGACGAGCGCGGGCGTGAAGTGGAGCCCGGCGTCCGGCGCGACGACGGCGCCGCGCGCTCGCGCGAAGAGCGTCTGGTAGCGGATGCGGTCCGCGGGCTCGACCGGGCGCCGGAGGTACGGCGGGATGGGCGTCTCGCCGATGCGGTCGATGAGGGCGTGCAGCTCCTCGGGCGTGCCGTCGTGGATGAAGCGCAGCGTGCGGCCCCGGCTCGTCGTGTTGTCGACGACCTCGGCCGAGAGGCCCTCGGCGAAGTCGAGGCGGTTGCCGACGCGCACCTTGCGGGCCGGGTCCACGACGGCGTCCCACAGCTTGTGGTCCGCGTTGAGCTCGCGCAGCAGGAAGGCCTCGACGCGCGCGCCCGTCTTCTCCTTCTCGCCGACGAGGCGCGCCGGGAAGACCATCGTGTCGTTGACGACGAGTACGTCGCCGTCGGAGAAGTAGTCGGGCAGGTCTGCGACGGTACGGTGCTCGACGGTCCCGGCCGCGCGGTCGATGACCATCAGGCGGGCAGCCTCGCGAGGCTCAGCGGGGTACTGAGCCGTCAGCCCGGGCGGAAACTCGAAATCGAAGTCGCCGAGGCGGAGCGAGTGGCGCAGAAACGACGGAGTGGCAACGTGCATGCGGACGCGGGCGGGGTATCACGGCTGAGCGGCGTGCCCGTGCACAAACCGCTCCCGCCGAATATAGAGGCGCGTTCACCGGGTGCAAAGCTTCCGTGAAGGCGCCAATGCCGGCCGTTAACAGGCACGTGCAGGCGCGACCATTCCCTCGACCGTCCCGAACGAGACGACGCGGTCGCCCGAGCGGGCGACGCCCTCGATCACGACGCGGTCGCCGTCCTCGAGAAACCGGCGCTCCTCACCTGAGGGCAGGGCGACCGGCTTCGTGCCGCGCCACGTGATCTCGAGGAACGAGCCGTAGCTGTCCGGGTCGTCGCCCGAGATCGTGCCCGAGGCGAGCAGGTCGCCGGGGCGCAGGTTGCACCCGCCGACGGTGTGGTGGGCGAGCTGCTGCTCGGGGCTCCAGTAGAGGTTTTTCGCGTTCGAGCGGGCGACGGTCTCGGCCGGCGCGCCCGCGTCGCGCATCGCGGCCGTCACCCGCCGGACCCCCCGGGGGACGTCGCGCGCGCGCGGCTCGCCCTGCCGGTGGTACGGCAGCGGCTCGGGATTGGCTGCGGCGTCACC
>JBBSUZ010000294.1:0-3890 GCA_038233965.1 Rhodothermales bacterium
CGTCGCAGGCGTGCTGGCGTCGGTGTTCGGGATCGACCTCGCCGAGGCAACGGGGCGCGCGGCGTTCGCCTTCACCGACCAGGAGGCGGCCGTGCTGCTCGCGATCCGCCTGCCGCGCGTGTTGCTGAGCATCGTCGTGGGCGCAGGGCTGGCCGTGAGCGGGGCCGTGATGCAGGGCCTGTTCCGCAACCCGCTCGCCGACCCCGGCCTCGTCGGCGTGTCGAGCGGCTCGGCCCTGGGCGCGGCCGGCGCGATCGTGCTCGGGTCGACGCTCGGCGTATCTGCGACGGGCCTGTTCGGCCCGCTCCTCGTCGCCGCGAGCGCGTTCGCGGGCGGCCTCGCGACCGCCTTCGTGGTCTACCGCGTCGCGACGGCGCGCGCGCGGACGTCCGTGACGACGATGCTGCTCGCCGGCATCGCGGTCAACGCGCTGTGCGGCGCAGGCGTCGGTGCGCTCGTCCTATTCGCCGACGACGGGCAGCTCCGCGACCTGACGTTCTGGACGCTCGGCAGCCTCGGCGGGGCGACGTGGGGCGCGCTCGCCGTGGCGGGCCCGCTCGTCGCCGCGGCCGTCGTGGCGTCGCCGTGGCTCGCCCGCGCGCTGGATGCGCTCCTGCTCGGCGAGGCCGAGGCACGCCACCTCGGGATCCGGACGGAGCGTGTCAAGGCGGTCGCCGTCACGCTCGCGGCGCTCGCCGTGGCTGCGGCGACGGCCGTCGCCGGCCTCATCGGGTTCGTCGGGCTCGTCGCGCCGCACCTCGTCCGCCTGCTGCTCGGGCCGGGCCACCGCGCCCTGTTGCCCGGATCGGCCCTGGCCGGGGCCGTCCTGCTCGTCTTCGCGGACCTCGCCGGTCGGACCCTCCTCGCGCCGGTCGAGGTCCCGATCGGGATCGTGACGGCCGTCGCCGGCGCGCCGTTCTTCCTCGCCCTGCTGCTGCGCGAGCGCCCGGACGGCTGAACGCTGCGCACGTGGTGCCATCCGGACGGCACAGCATGCTGTGCCTCTACGAGTGCCCTGTCTGACGCTTCATGTCCCCGCTTCCCGCTCAGGTCCGGGTTCACCCGGCCCATTTCCCGCGCCCCTCAATGCTCGCCCTCGACTCCGTGACCGTCCGCGCCGGCCAGGCGACGCTGCTCGACGCGCTCTCGCTGCACGTCGAGCCGGGCGAGGTCGTGGCCGTCGTCGGGCCGAACGGGGCGGGCAAGACGACGGCGCTGCGCCTGCTCGCGGGCGAGACGACGCCGGCGTCGGGACGCGTGACGCTGGACGGGCGGACGCTCTCAGACGCGCCCGACCTCGCGCTGCGCCGCGCCGTGCTGCCGCAGGAGTCGGCCCTCGCGTTCGGCTTCACGGCCCTCGACGTCGTCCTGCTCGGGCGGACGCCCCACCGCGCGACGCGCCGCGACGACCTCGCCGCCGCGGGCCGCGCGATGGCCCAGGCCGGCGTCGACCACCTTGCCGACCGCCGCTATCCGACGCTCTCGGGCGGCGAGCGCCAGCGGGTCCACCTCGCCCGCGTCCTCGCCCAGCTCGACCCGGCCCCGAACACGCCGTCCGGCGACTCCGCACCCGTCGGGCGCTACCTGCTGCTCGACGAGCCGACGAGCGCGCTCGACATGGGCCACCAGCACGCCGTCCTCGCGACGGCCCGGCGGCAGGCCGCCGCAGGCGTCGGCGTGCTCGCCGTCCTCCACGACCTCAACCTCGCCGCGCAGTACGCGGACCGCATCGCCGTGCTCGCCGCCGGCCGCCTCGTCGCCGTCGGCCGGCCGCACGCCGTCCTCACGCCGACCGTCGTGCGCTGCGCCTTCGGCATCACCGTCATGGTGACGGCGCACCCGTGCGCCGCGTGTCCGCTCGTCGTGCCCGTCCCGGACGACTTCGCGTTCGACGCACTCCCCGTGCTCGATCTTCCCTCCTCTTTTCCGATGCTCCCATGACCGACCTGGCGATCCGTTTTTCCGACTTCCGCGCGACCCACCCCACGACGCGCATCCGCACCGCTGCCCGCGAGATGGACACGACCGAGGCCGAGCTCGTCGCGACCGGCGTCGACGGCCCGGCCGTGGCGCTCGCGGCGCCGGCCGGCGGCTGGCGCGCGCTCCTGCCCGAGCTCGAGACGCTCGGCGACGTGATGGCGCTGACCCGCAACGACGCGTGCGTCCACGAGCGCCACGGCGTCTACTCCGGCGCCGACGTCGCCCTGCCGCACGGCATGGCGCTCTTCCTGGGCGACGACATCGACCTGCGCCTGTTCTGCGCGCGCTGGGCGTCCGCCTTCGCCGTCGAGACGAACGGGCGGAAGAGCCTCCAGTTTTTCGACCGCCACGGCGAGGCCGTCCACAAGGTGTTCCTGACGGACGCGAGTGACGTCGCGGCCTACGACGCGTTCGTCGCCGCGCACCGCGCCCAAGACGCCGCGCCGCTCACGGTCGTGCCCGTCCCCGCGCCCACCGTGGACCGTCCGGATTCGGAGATCGACGCCGACGGCCTGCTCGCCGGATGGGCCGGGCTTCAGGACACGCACGACTTCTTCCCGCTCCTCCGCACGCACGGCGTCGGCCGCGTGCAGGCGCTGCGCCTCGCCGAGGGCCGCTTCACCGAGCGGACCGAGACGGCGGCCGTGCGCCGCGCGATCGAGGCGGCCGCAGCCGACGGGACGCCGATCATGGTCTTCGTCGGCAACCGCGGCGGCGTCCAGATCCACACCGGGCCCGTCGAAAACCTGGTCACGCGCGGCCCGTGGTTCAACATCCTCGACCCGCGCTTCAACCTGCACCTCGACGAGACGCGCATCGCCGAGTCGTTCGTGGTGGTGAAGCCGAGCGAGGACGGCGACGTGACGGCGGTCGAGGCGTACGACGCGGCCGGCGAGCTCATCGTGCAGCTCTTCGGCAAGCGCAAGCCGGGCGTGCCCGAGCTCCAGGCGTGGCGCGACATCGTCGCCGGCCTGCCGCGCGCCGAGAGCGTGGAGGCGTAATCGCCGGCCAGAATGCCCGAACGCAGCGACGCCCCTGGCACATCGTGCCGGGGGCGTCGTTGGGCAGTGCCCTCTCTGCGACGCGGGCAAACCCGCCTCCGCATCACCGCCGTGTGACCCGTTTCCTGGTCGTCGCGGGACACAGCCAGAGCGTACCCCGCCCGGGTGCTCACCCGGAAGTCCACCCGGTGTTCAATGTGTGTTGGCGGGCTGCCCAGGGGCGTGCGTCTAGTTTCCGGCTCCGCTCTCCTGCACGCGATGACTCTGAGCATGACTGGCTTCGGCCGGGGCACACACACCGACGGCGCCGTCGAGGCGGCCGTCGAGGTGCGAACCGTCAATGGCCGCGGGGCCGACGTGACGGTCCGACTGCCGCGCACGCTCGCCGCACACGAAAGTGACGCCGCCGCCGTCGTCCGCGAGCGGATCGGGCGCGGGACCGCGACGGTCACGATCACGGTCGAAACGATCGCCGCGACGGGCGCGCTGCGCGTCGACGCCGACGCGGCGCGGGCCGTCGCGGACCTGCTGCGGGCGCTGCGCGACGCGGCCGGGCTGACGCCGACCGAGGCCCCGATCCGGCTCGACGCGCTCGTCCGCCCGCCGGACGGCTTCCCGCGCCCGCTCACGACCGCTGCGCCCGACGACGCCGACGCGTGGCCGGCCGTCCGCGCCGCCCTCGTTCAGGCGCTCGATGCGCTCGACACGATGCGGCAGGCCGAGGGCGCCGCGCTCGACCGCGACCTGCGTGAGCGCCTCGCCACGCTCTCGGGCCTGGCCGACCAGGTCGAGACGCGCGCGCCGCACCGCGTCGCCGAGGCCCAGACGCGCCTCACCGACCGCCTCGCCGAGCTGCTCGGCGACGTCCGTGCGGACCCGGCCCGGCTCGAGCAGGAGATCGCGCTCCTC
>JBBSUZ010000295.1:0-3882 GCA_038233965.1 Rhodothermales bacterium
TCCACGCCGCCTGCTGCGCCGTCGGCGCCACCCCGCGCCCGTCGTACGCGCCGTGGACGGCCGGCGGCGCGGAGCGCGCCCACGCCTCCCCGGTGAACACGACGGTCCCGCGGCCGTGCGACCCGGGCGCGGCCGAGAAGCGGATCTGGCCCGTCTCGAGGTGGCCGTCCAGCGTCACGAGCGTGACCGAGCGTGCGTCGCACGCGGCGACGCGGACCGGCGCGCGCCACGGGCCGCTCGGGTGGACCTCGTACTCGTCGCCCGGCCGCATCGGCCCGTCCGGCCCGTACGTCTTCTCGAAGCGCGACGTCTCGACCGGGACGAAGGCGTCGGGGTCGGCCGCGAGGCGGCTGATGATCTCCTCGGGCGTCAGCGCCGAGTCGGCGAACCGGACGCGGTAGCGGCGGTGGAAGCGCGGGCCCGTGCCCTCGGTCTGGACGCCCGGCCGGCCCGGCGCGGGCGGGACGTCGACGAGCGGCGCATCGGGCAGACGCGCGACGTCGCGGCTGCGGTGGCGGACCGGGAAGTGCCAGCGCCGCCAGAGGACGGCCCCGACGGCGGCGGCGACGAGGGCTCCGCCCGTAGCGGCAAGGGTCGAGCGACGGCTCACGGCGATACGAAAGGTGTCCGGTCGGAACGCACCCGCGCCCGCCCGGGTCCGGTGGTAGCCTCCATCCGCGCCCGACTCGGCACCAGCCCCCCGTTTGGACGCGCGCATCGAGAGCCCGGCATACAGGTTTTCGCTGCGCGTCCAAAATGCCCTTCTCAATCGAGGGGGACAGTCGCCCGAGCCGGGAGCGGGTCCGCCCGCGACTAGCCGGGCGACGGGGGGTTCTGCCCGCGCAATCCGACCGTCCACGACTGCCCCGACCGATGACCAACAAAGCCCTCGCCCGCCACCTCGCGCTCGCCGCGGACCTCATCGAGCTCTCGGGCGGCAACGCCTTCCGCTCGCGCGCCTTCGCGCAGGCCGCCCGCGCCGTCGAGCGGCTGGACCGGCCCGCCGAGCCGCTCGTCCTCGACGGCACCATCACCGATGTCCCCGGCATCGGCCGCGGGCTCGCCGCGGACCTCGCCGAGTTCGTCGCGACGGGCTCGACCAAAACGGTGACTGGCCTGCTCGAGGCCCTCCCACCCGGCATCCCGGACGTCCTCCGGGTCAAGGGGCTGGGCGTCAAGAAGGTGCGGCAGCTGTGGACCGAGGCGGGCGTCGTCTCGCTCGACTCGCTCGAAGGCGCAGCCGTCTCAGGCCGCCTCGCCGACCTCGACGGTTTCGGCGCCAAGACCGTCCAGAACATCCTGGCGAGCATCGAGCAGCTGCGCTCGTACGCGGGGCGCGCGCACCTCCGCGACGCGTGGCGCGAGGCGCACGCCGTCTGCGACGCCCTCCGCGCCGCCGGCTTCACCGCGATGCCTGCCGGCGAGGTGCGACGCCAGTGCAACGTCGTGGCGCAGGTCGAGGTCGTCGCCGCGGGCGAGATGCTGGCCATCGCCGACGCCCTTCGCACGGCCGGCCTCGAGCCGCGCGCCGACGCCGGGCAGGACGACGGGGACCGATCGGTCGCCGCGACGCTGCCCAACGGGCAGGGCCTGACGGTCTGGGTCACGCCCGCCGACCGCTTCGAGCGGACGCTCTGGGAGCGGACGGGCCCGCCCGAGCACGTCGTCGCCGTCACGGCTCGCGCAGATGCGGACGCGCTCGCCTCGGCCACGACCGAGGACGCCATTTACACCGCCGCTGGCCTCTCCCCCATCCCGCCGCCGCTCCGCGACGATGACTGGTTCGCCGAGGCCGAGGCCGGCACGCTGCCCGTCCTCATCCAGCACGACGACCTCCGCGGCACGATTCACAACCACACGACGGCCAGCGACGGCGCGCACACGCTGCGCGAGATGGCGGAGGCGACGCACGCCCGTGGCCTGTCCTACTTCGGCGTCTGCGACCACAGCCAGAGCCTCAAAATCGCCAACGGCCTGAGCCCCGAGCGCCTCGAGGCGCAGATCGCCGACGTCGCGGCCTTCAACGCCGAGGGCGGGCCCGTCCGCGTCTTCACCGGCTCCGAGGTCGACATCCTGGGCGAAGGCCGGATGGACTTCGAGGACAGCCTGTTGGCCCGGCTCGACGTCGTCGTCGCGAGCGTCCACACTGGCTTCTCGATGACGGTCGACGAGGCGACCGAGCGCGTCGTCCGCGCCGTCTCGAACCCGCACGTCGACGTCCTCGGGCACCCTACGGCGCGCCTGCTGCTGCGCCGCGAAGGCTACCCGCTGGACCATGAGGCCGTCCTCGACGCCTGCGCCGCGCACGGCACGGCGGTCGAGCTCAACGCCAACCCGTGGCGCCTGGACGTCGACTGGTCCTTCATCCGCTCGGCTCGCAAACGCGGCCTCTACATCTCGATCAACCCGGACGCGCACGCCACCGACGGCCTCGACGACACGCTCTGGGGCACGCTCTCCGCCCAGAAAGGCGGCCTCACCGCCGAGGGCTCGCTCACGTGCCTCGGCGCGGACGCCTTCGCCGCCTGGCTCGCGAACCGCGGCTGAGACGTCGTGCCGTTCGGAGCGAAGACGCCCGAGCGGGGCGTCTCTACGGGGCGCATGGATGGAACAAACGGGGACGTCCCGGTCGCAATCCCCAATCCCCAATCCCCAATCCCCAATCCCCAATCCCCAATCCCCAATCCCCACTCCCCAATCCCCAATCCCCAATCCCCAATCCCCATCACGACGCGTTGACGACCACGACGGGGCAGGGCGCGTCGCGGAGGATGCGCTCGACGCGCGGGCCGAGGAAGAGGCGGTCCGGCCCCGGCTTGACGTCCGTGCCCATCACGATGAGGTCGAAGCCGCCGCTGCGCGCCATCTCGACGATGACCGTCTCGGGCGTGCCCTCGGCGAGATGCGCGCGGGCGGACGCCCCGCCGGCGCGCCCGCGCTCGGCGAGGGCCTCGGCGATCTGGCGGCGGGCGTCGAGCTCGTGGCCGGTCTCGGCGGCGTCCGGCATGTCGGGCGACGGCCCGCGGCCGACGAACCAGCGGGCCCGCTCGCGCCAGCCGACCGGCGCCGGGACGGGCACGGGCCGGGGCGCCGCCGGCACGACGGTCAGGACCGTCACCTCCTCGCCCGGCTCGGTCGCGAGGGCGAACGCGACCTCGGCGGCGTGGCGCGCGGCGGCCGAGCCGTTGGTGGGGACGAGGATGCGCTTCGGCGGCCACGGCCGGCGGCCCGCCGACTGCACGATGACGGTCGGGCAGGGCGCGAGGCGGATGAGGTCGTCCATGACCGGGCTGAACAGCGCGTCGTCGGTCGCCGTGTGGCCCTCGGTCGCGCCGAGCATGAGGAGCTGGTAGTTCTTCTTGGCCTCCTCGAGGATGGCGGCCGGCGGCTCGTCCGTCGTGACCGACTTGACCGTGACCTCCTCGGCGGTGAACTCCGGGCGGACGGTCTCGAGGAAGGCGACGCCGAGCGCCTTGTTCTTCTCGGCCGTCGCCGTGAGCAGCGTCAGCGAGACCGGCGCGCGGGCGGCGAGGCGCGCCACGACGTGCGCCTCGATGTGGTGGACGCCCGCGAGGCCGTCCGGCCGGCGGCGGACGGGCAGCAGGACGCGGCGGACCTGCGCGATGAGGCTGTCGGCCGCGATCTCCTCCTGCTTCAGCCGCTCGAGCTCCTGCTCTTCGGGCACGACGCGCGCGAGCGCCCACCGCAGCGCGGGCGGGGCCATCAGCGACGTCACCATCGCCATCACGACGATGATCGAGAACATGTCCGGCGACAGGATGCCGAGCGACAGCCCGATCGTGGCGATGATGATCTCCATCGCGCCGCGGGCGTTCATGCCGGCGCCCATCGCGAGCGACGTCCAGTGGTCGCGCCCGCCGA
>JBBSUZ010000296.1:0-3882 GCA_038233965.1 Rhodothermales bacterium
CGCGGATGAGCTCGGACGTCCGCGTCGTCATCCGGTCGAGGAAGTAGCGGTCGTGCGACACCAGCACGACGGCGCCGGGGTACGTCGTGAGGTACTGCTCGAGCCAGTCGATGGACTCGATGTCGAGGTGGTTCGTCGGCTCGTCGAGCAGCAGGATGTCGGGCTGCCCGAGCAGCAGCCGCGCGAGGGCGACGCGCATGCGCCAGCCGCCGGAGAACGTCGAGAGTGGGCGCCGCATCTCGTCCTCGGTGAACCCGAGCCCGGAGAGGATCGCGGCCGTGCGGGCCTCGACCGTGTGCGCGTCGCGCGTCGCGAGCAGCTCCTGGCCGCGCGAGAACCGGTCGACGAGGCCGTGGTAGTGGTCCGTGTCGTGGTCCGTCGCGGCGTCCATCGCCTCGAGGAGCCGGTGCGACTCGGCCTCGAGCTCGATGACGTCGCCGAAGGCGCGCATCGCGTCCTCGAGCGGGCTGATGGACGTGTCGGTCTCCTGCGTGTCCTGCTTGAGGAAGCCGGTCGTCGCGCCGCCCTCGCGCACGACCTCGCCGCCGTCGATGCTCTGCTCGCCCGAGATCACGCGCAGGAGCGTGGACTTGCCGGCCCCGTTGGGCCCGACGAGGCCGATGCGTTCGCCGGCGCGGACGGTCCACGAGAGGTGGTCGTAGAGCGTGCGGCCGCCGAAGGCGAGGGAGATGTCGCGGAGGAAAAGCATCGGGAAGCGGTCTGGATCGCGCAGAAACGGGGCAGACGCACAGAATAGGACGCGCGCGCGGGCGCGACCTGTAGGATTCCGTGCGAACCCGTCAGCCGGTGGCCCGGGACGTCGAAGGTCGGGTCCCTCGCGGCGCTACGGCTCGACGAGGGGGCGCAGCGCCTCGGCGGCGGCGGCGTGACCGGTGGGGGAGAGGTGCGTCCCGTCGCCCGTCAGGAAGTCGCCGGGTGTGAGCGCCGGCATGAGGTCGACGTGCCGGATGCCGAGCGCGTCGAGGCGCGCGCGCAGCGTGTCCTGCGGGACCGTGTCGCCGGTCGCGAGCTGCGGCGCCTCGGGGACGATGGTGACGACGAAGGGGACGCGGCGCGCGGCGAGGACGTCGCGGACCATCCGGAGCTGGCCGAATGCGCGGTCGCGGTCCGCCTGGTGGGCCGGCTCGGTGTAGAGCGCGCGGTCGAAGGCGAAGGCGCGGCCCGCGGCGTCCGTCGGGACGGTCCGGACCCAGCGGTAGAGGCGGCTGTGGCGACCGAGCCACTCCAGCGGACGCGCGGCGCCGAGGCGGACGGCCTGATACGCCCGCTGGCCGAGCGACGCCGTCGGTGCGGCCGCGGCGACCCGCTCGGCGGCAGCGATCGGGATCGGCTGGCCCTCGGGGTAGAGGTCGTTGAGGCACCACACGACCACGACGGCGCGCAGCGAGTCGGCCAGACGTCGGCCCGCGAGTCGCGCCACGACGGCCCGGCGGTAGTCCGCCGCGGCCCAGCCGAGCACGGACGGGTTCGCGATGCGGACGCCGGGGAGCGCGGCGAGGCGCCCGGCGAACGTCTCGTCCGGCGCGACGCCGAGCCCCATCGTCACCGAGTCGCCGACGAGCAGGACCGCCGCGCCGGTCGTGTCTGCATCCGTGTAGACCCACGTGCCGTCGGGCGAGACCTGCATCGCGACGCCGTACGCCTCGCCCGAGGCGCCGGGCGCGAGCCGGTATGACGCCGACCCGTCGGCGTTGGCCGCGTACGTGAAGAGGGCGGCGTCGGCGCCGGCCGGGACGATGCCGGGCGCCGCGATGCGCACGACGGCCTCGGCGGCGAGCAGGAGCGCGAGGAGGACGGCCGCGTTCACCGCGCCGACGCGGAGCACGGTCCGGACTCGCCCCCCGCCTCTAGTGCGCATTCTCGTGGACGAAACCCTTGAACAGCGTCATCCACATGATCCGGACGTCGAACCAGAGGCTCCAGTTCTGGATGTAGTAGAGGTCATACTCGATGCGCTTGCGGAGGCTCGTGTCGCCGCGCCAGCCGTTGACCTGCGCCCAGCCCGTGATGCCGGCCTTCATCTTGTGGCGCAGCATGTAGCCCGGGATCTCGTGCCGGAAGCCCTCGATCAGGACCGGCCGCTCGGGGCGCGGGCCCACGACCGACATGTCGCCCCGGAGGACGTTCAGGAACTGCGGCAGCTCGTCGAGCGATGTCCGCCGGAGGAAGGCGCCGACGGGCGTCGCGCGGGTCTCGCCGGGCCTGGACCAGACGGCGCCCGTCCCGGCCTCGGCGTCGACGGGCATCGAGCGGAACTTGAGCATGCCGAACGTCCGCCCGTTGAGCCCCATCCGCTCTTGCCGGTAGAAGACGGGCCCCGGAGACGACAGCTTGACCGCGGCCGCGATCGCGAGCAGGATCGGCGACAGCCCGACGACGGCGACGGCCGAGAACGCGATGTCGAGGGCCCGCTTGAACACCTGGCGGACGTCGAAGGCGGCCTCGTCGAGCAGGTGGATCACCGGCAGGCCGTCGACGTCCGAGACGCGGCTGTTGAGCAGCAGGTCGAGGCCGAACAGGTCCGGCACGAGGCAGAGGTGCGCCGTGCGGACCGAGCACGCCTCGGCGACGGCCTCGATCTTGTTCGCCGCCGAGAGCGGGAGCGCGGCGTAGACCATGTCGATGCCGCCGAGGCGGTCCATGACGTCGCCGATCTCGTCGACGTGGCCGATGACGTCGGGGCTGCCGCCGGCGTCGGGGTAGAACGGGTCGCGCGGCTCGGCCGGGACGCCCGGCCCGCGATCGTCCAGGAAGCCGACGACCTCGAAGCCCATCCACGGGTAGTGCCGGAAGGCGCGCTCCAGGCGCTGCCCGGCCCGTCCGGCGCCGACGATGAGCACGCGGCGCACGTTCTTGCCCGCCTGCCGCGCGCGCCGCAGCACGACGTAGATCGACAGCCGCAGCGCCGCGAGCAGCCCGGACGAGATCACGCCGAACAGCAGCATGTGGACGCGCGAGAACAGGAACTCGCGGTAGAAGAACGTCGCCGCGACGGAGACGGAGATGCCCATCACGACCGCGCGGGCGACGCCGAACACGACCAGCGGGAGGCGCTGCGCGCGGCGCGTCTGGTACAGGCCGGACAGCACGAACGCCGCGCTCCACAGCACGAGCACGGCCGGCAGGAAGCGCATGTACACCGCGAGCGGCACGAACTGCGGCGGGTCCATCACCTCGAACCGGATCGTCCAGGCAACCGCCCACGCGACGGCGATCAGCAGAAGGTCGGCGCCGAACAGCAGCCGCTGGAGGGCCTGACTACGTTCGCGGAGCATAGGCGCGGGGTCACCCGGCGGTGCGAGTCGGAGGGGCGTCGAAGATAGGGCGGGACGCGCCTGGGGACAGGTCGGGAAACGGGGAGCGGGAAATGGCAGGGTGTGAGGGGGCTGGAGACATTTCCCCAATCCCCAATCCCCAATCCCCGGCCGCTTCAGCGCAGCTTCTCCGGATGCGTCGCCAGGATGAGCGCCTGCGCGAGCGCGCGGGTCGAGTTGACGAGCGGGACACCGGCGTGCTGGCGCTCCGGGACGGCGAGCGGCAGCTCGGTGCAGCCGAGGATGACGGCCTCGGCGCCGCGCGCGGCGAGGTGCTCCGTCGCCTCGAGCAGGACGGCGCGGGCGCGCGGGTCGGGCGGGGCCGAGTGCGCCTTGAGACCCCAGGCGGGGTCGAAGATGGAGGCGTGGACGCGCGCCTGGACATCCGCATCGGGCACGAGTGCCACGCGGCCCGACGCCTCGAGCCCGATCTGGTGCAGGCGGTTCTTGATCGACGAGTCCGTCGCGAGCACGCCGACGCGGCGCACCCCCGGCATCTCGCGCTCGATGGCCGCCACGATCGCGTCGACGATGTGGACGATGCGCA
>JBBSUZ010000297.1:0-3878 GCA_038233965.1 Rhodothermales bacterium
ACCGCGCCGCAGGCTCCGGCGCCCACGGCGGCTCCGGCGAATGCGCCGGCCCCACTGCGGCCTCGGCCGGCCGCCCCCGCCGTCAGCGCGCCACGGCCGGACAACCTGCTCCGCACACTCGTCGGGGCTGCTGCGCTCGGCATCTGGGCGCTCGTCTTCCAGAACGTGACCGACCGCTCGGCCACCCGGGCGGTCGAAGTCGTCAACGCCGTCGACGTCCGCGGCTCCGTCGACGTGGTCGGCACGACGGACATCAACATCAGCCAGATCAACGGCCTGAGCGACGTGTTCTACAACTACCCCAATCGCGACCCGTCCGGCAAGTACTTCCGCCTCCCGGTCGCCACGCCCTGATAGACGGGCCAGGGTGACGCGTGCGGGCTCCGAACGGTAGGAGGTGAGCGTGTCGGTTCGGCGTCAGGACCTGCGTCTGGGGACGTCACTCAGCAGCTGGAGCGGTGCCACTCCAGCGCCCCGAAACCGACGTCCCGCCGGTCACAGGGTGCCCGAAGCCGAGCCTCCAGACGCTCACGGCTGGACCGCTGTGACGTGCGAGCACGGCCCGCATGCTGTGCGTGGCCCGTCTCCGCGAGCGCGTCGGCGGCGTGCCGCGCGAGCGCGACGGGCTCTGCCGGCACGCTAGCTTGGTCCGTCTGCGCTGCCCGCTCCCTCACTGCCCGTCCTGCAATGCGTCTCATCGGTGCCCTTCTGCTCGCCCTCGTCGTCGCCGGCGGAGCCCACGCCCAGCAGCCCGCCGCCTCGGCGCCGATCTACCCGTTCGAGACGGCCACACGGACGCTCGGCAACGGCCTCCGCGTCGTCGTCGTGCCGACGACGATCCCGGACGTGGTCTCGCTCCAGCTCATCGTCGGGACGGGCAGCCGCGACGAGGTCGAGGCCGGCCGCTCGGGCTTCGCGCACTTTTTCGAGCACATGATGTTTCGCGGGACCGAGGCCGTGCCGGCCGCCGAGTACCAGCGCATCCTCACGCGCGCCGGGGCCGACCAGAACGCCTACACGACCAACGACCGGACCGTCTACCACACGACGTTCCTGAAGGAGAGCCTGCCCGAGATGATGCGCATCGAGGCGGACCGCTTCCAGAACCTGGCGTACTCGGACGACGCCTTCCGCACCGAGGCGCGGGCGGTCCTCGGCGAGTACAACAAGAACTTCGCCAACCCGATCCAGAAGCTCCTCGAGGCGCAGGCCGAGGTCGCGTTCACGACGCACACGTACCGCCACACCACGATGGGCTTCCTGGCCGACATCGAGGCGATGCCGGAGGCCTACGCGTACGGGCTGGACTTCTTCCGCCGCCACTACCGGCCCGAGAACGTGACCCTGCTCGTCGCCGGCGACGTGACGGCGGACGCCGTGTTCGCCCTCGCCGAGCAGCAGTTCGGCGGCTGGGCGCCCGGCTTCGTGCCGACCGCCGTCCCGCAGGAGCCCGCCCCGGCCGGGCCCGTCTTCCGCCACGTCACGTGGGAGGGCCCGACGCCGCCGTGGGTCACGGTCGCCTTCCACGCGCCGGCCTCGTACTCGGACGACCCGACCGAGGTGAGCGACAACATGGCGATGAACGTCCTCACGACGCTCGCCTTCGGGCCGTCGTCGGACCTCTACCGGCGGCTCGTGATCGAGGAGCAGACCGTCGACCAGCTCTTCGCGTACGCCCCCGACAGCCGCGACCCCGGCCTCGTCACCATCGGGGCCCGCGTGAAGGACGCCGCCGACGTGGCGGCCGTGCGCGACGCGATCCAGACCGAGCTGGCCCTGTGGCGCCTGCGCGCGCCCGACGCCGGCCGCCTCGACGCGCTCAAGGGCGCCGTCCGCTACGGCTTCGCCGCCGGGCTCGACAACACCGAGGGCGTCGCCGACGCGCTCGTGAGCACGCTGGCCGTCTGGCGCGACCCGTCGCGCCTCAACGGGATTTACGCGTCCCTGGACGCGCTCACCCCCGCGGACGTCCAGCGCGTCGCCAACCGCGTGTTCACGGACGCCGGCATGGTCGTCGTGACGCTGTCGCAGGAGCCGCTGCCCGAGGCCGCGATGAGCGCGGGCTCGGTCGACGTGCCGGTCGCGTCGATCAGCCTGCCGCCGGAGAGCGAGCGCGTGGCCCTGCCGCCGCCGCCGGTCCCGCCGGCCGCGTGGCAGCGCCGCGCCGCGCCCGCCTTCGAGACGCTGCAGCTCGCCGGCACGTCGCCGCTCGTCACGCTGCGGCTGCTGTTCGCGACCGGCGCCGCCGACGACCCCGCGGGCAAGGAGGGCCTCGCCGAACTCACGGCCCGCATGCTCGCCGATGCCGGAAGCGCCGAGCTGACCTACGGCCAGATCCAGGACGCGCTCTTCCCGCTCGCCGCCGGCCTGGGCGCGCAGGTCGACAAGGAGATGACCGTCTTCTCGACGACCGTCCACCAGGACAACCTCGACCGCTTCTGGGCCATCGCCGGCGGCCAGCTCCTCGATCCCGGCTTCCGCGACGAAGACTTCGAGCGCGTGAAGTCCGACCTGCTCTCCAGCATCCGCACGGGCCTCCGCGCGGGCAACGACGAGGAACTGGGCAAGGAGGTGCTTTACGAGACGATCTACGCCGCCGGCCACCCGTACGGCCACCTCACGATGGGCCACGCAGGCTCCATCGCCGGGCTCACGCTCGCCGACGTCCGCGCCTTCTACCGGACGCACTTCACGCAGGACCGCCTCACGCTGGGCGTCGGCGGCGGCATCCCGGACGCGACGCTGGCCGCGATCCAGGGGCACCTCGCGGCCAACCTGCCCGCGACGGGCGCGCCGGCCGTCCTTCTCCCGATGCCGGCCGTGGCGATCGGGCCGACGGCGCTCGTCGTGAGCAAGCCCGAGACGCGCGCCGCCGCCATCTCGATGGGCTTCGCGACCGACGTCACGCGCCGCCACCCGGACTTCGTGGCGCTCGACCTCGCACGGTCGTGGCTCGGGGAGCACCGCAACTCGTCGGCGCGCCTCTTCCAGCGCATCCGCGAGGTGCGCGGCATGAACTACGGCGACTACGCCTACACGGAGTACTTCCCGCGCGGCATGAACCTGTTCATGCCCGACGCCAACCTCGGCCGCCAGCAGCAGATCTTCCAGATCTGGGTCCGCCCGGTCCCGCCGGAGCAGGCCCTCTTCGCGATCCGCCTCGCGACGTTCGAGCGCGACCGGCTCGTCCGCGACGGCCTCTCGCAGGCCGACTTCGAGACGACGCGCGCCTTCCTCCGCAACTACGTCGCCCTGCTCACCGCGACCGAGGGCCGGCGTGTCGGCTACGCGCTGGACCAGCAGTACTACGGCCTCGCGGACTACGTGACGTGGTACCGCGACGAGCTGGACACGCTCACGCTCGCCGACGTCAACCGCGCCATCCGCGAGCACCTCGGCGGGCCGATGCAGATCGTCGTGATCACGCCGCAGGCCGACGAGCTGGCCGCCGCGCTCGCCGACGGCCGCCCGAGCCCGATGCGCTACGCGTCGCCGGTCCCGGCCGAGGTCCTGGCCGAGGACGAGACCGTGCAGCAGTACCCGCTGGGCCTGACGCCGGCGACCGTCCGCACCGTCGACGCCAGCACCGTCTTCGAGTGAGCCGGGCGTGAGGGGGCGGGTGCGGATCCCGACGCGCGGTCATCCGCGGCGGGACGACGAGCGCTCGGCGACAGCGTCGGGATAGACGCGCTCGTCGGTCGGCCGAGGGCCTGGCATCGTCGAGCATCAGGTCGCGCGTCCGCGGGCCGCACTCGCGTCGGTGAGATGCTCCAATGTGCCGCGTCGAACGCACACATCCGGCTCCCGTCTCGGGAGCCGGCGTCTGGCAGTCCACATCAGCTCGGCGCAGAACCGAGCGTGACAGGGCCCCTCGGCCC
>JBBSUZ010000298.1:0-3843 GCA_038233965.1 Rhodothermales bacterium
GCTGCCCGCCCGGACGAGGACCCGGCGGCCGTCGCGCTCCACATCGCCCGGGCCTTCGCCCCCGAGACCGTCGACGGCGAGCTCGCCGATCCGGCGGCGACATTCCTGGTCGCCGAGACGGCCGTGCCCGTCGGGTATGCGCGCGTCGTGGCGGGCCGTTCGCACGAGGCGCTGCCCGGTGCCCGCGCCGCCGGGCTCGCGCGGATCTACGTCGAGCAGGCCGTGCTCGGGCAGGGCGTCGGCGACGCGCTGATGGCGGCCTGCCTGGACGAGGCCCGGCAGACGGGCCACGACGCGATCTGGCTCAGCGTGTGGGAGCGCAACCCGCGCGCGATCCGCTTCTACGAGCGCTGGGGCTTCCGGGCCATCGGCGAGACGACGTTCACCGTCGGCACGGACGTCCAGCGCGACGTCGTCATGGCGCGGGAGATCTGACGCGCGGCCCGGGCCTCGTGCCGGGCAGTCGAACCGGCTGCGCGCGTCAGGCGCGCGTGAGGCGGCCGTCGGCGTCGCGGGTGTACGGGACCCACGCGAGGGCCAGCTCCGTGACCGTCATGTCGGTGAGCTTGGGCTGGACCGAGACCGGTTCGAGCGGGGCCATCTCGGGGACGAGCGTGAGGTCGATCGACTCCATCTCGCGCGCGAGCTCGGCGTCGAGGTCCGCGTACTGCGCCTTGAGCGTGTCGAGCGATTCGGTCGCGCGGCGGACGTCCGAGATCTCCTTGCCGGCGCGAGACGCGGAGCGGGCGGCCGAGCCGAGGCCCGAGACGGCCGAGCGCCGGCCGCCGAGGAAGGCTCCGAGCAGGCTCGTCCCGATCCGGACGACGGTGTCCATCTTGCGCTGGCTCGCCTGCGACGCCTCGCGGTCGATGGCCGCCTCGGCGGTGCGCATCTTGCCCGTGAGCGCGTCGAGACGGGTCTGGTACCGCGTCCGGAGGTCCTCCTTCTGGGCGTCGCGGGCCTCGCGGGCGAGCAGGCCGAGGCGGATGCGGAAGGCGCGTTCGTCCTCGCCCGGCGTGCTCGTCGCGCGGAGTGCGGGAGCGGAGAGGAGCGCGAGCGGCCGGCTGAGCTGGATGAACCGCTTGACGTCGTCGCCCAGTCGCGCGAGTGCGCGAGCGTCACGCAGGGCGACCGGGACGGGCGCGAATGTCGCACCGTCGGCGGGTGCGGGCATCGTCGCGGGTCGTTGGACGAGGATGTCGGCCGCGTTCCACGCGACCGGGCCGTCGGCGGCCTCGGCGAGCAGAATCAGCGCCTCGGTGTGGTCCACGGGCGGCGTGGCGCGGCGGTAGGCGACCTCGACGCGGGCGAGGACGTGCGGGACGTAGACGTCTGGCGCAGACGTCGCGTCGAGGACGACCTGCGGGACGTCTGGCAGGTCGGGGCGGGCTCCGGCTGCGGGGACGGGCGGAGCGGGCAGCGGTGTCGCGGGAGCAGGCGCGACCCGGGCGCTTGACTCAGCACCGTCAGGAATGGACGTCTTGAACGGCGCCATCAGCGTCCCGATCTGGTCGCGCGTGAGCGGGCCGGCGAGATAGCTCAGCGTCCACCGCGTCGCAAGCAGGACGGGCGCGGCGTCGTGGACGTTGTGGAGCAGGAAGCGGCGTTTGCCGATGCCCGAGAGCGTCCGGTCCACGCTCGCGCGGTCCGTCCCCGGCGCGGCGCTCATGAGCCCGTCGAGCAGGCGCGCCTTGTCGCGCTCGGTCTGGAGGCGGCCGACGAACCACGTGCCGCAGTTCGAGAGCGCCTTGTAGTCGAGGTCGACCGGGTTCTGGGTCGCGAGGACGATGCCGAGGCCGAAGGCGCGCGCCTGCTTGAGGAGCGTCAGAAGCAGCGTTTTCGAGGCCGGATTGGCGGTCGGCGGGAGGTAGCCGAAGATCTCGTCCATGTAGAGGACGGCGCGGAGCGAGCCCGTGCCGGGCTGTCGGCGCATCCACGCGAGGACCTCGCCGAGCAGCTTGGTGACGAAGAACATGCGCTCGTCGTCGCCGAGGTGCGCGATCGACATGACCGAGACCTGCGGGCGTCCGTCAGGCCCGAAGAAGAGGCGGTCGGCGTCGAGCGGCGGGCCCTGCGTCCACGCGGCGAAGGCGGGCGACGCGACGAGGGCGTTGATCCGCATCGCGAGCGCCTTGCGGTCGCGCTCGGGGAAGAAGTCGTCGACGGCCATGACGCCGAGCGTCTCGAACGGCGGGTGGAGGAGAGAGCCGATGAGGTCTGCGAGGCTGAGCGTCCGGCCGTTCGTCCACGCGTCGGTGAGGACGGCCGAGAGGAAGACGGGCTCGGGCGAGGACGTCTCGGTCGAGACGCCGACGAGCGAGAGCAGGCTGCCAACGGTCGCCTCGGTGCGGTCGCGGAAGGCCTCGGACGTCGGCGCGTCGGGCGGCGGCGCGAGCGAGCCGAGGACGGAGACGGGCAGGCCGGCGTCCGAGCCCGGCGTGTAGATGCGGACGTCGGCGGCGTCGTGGAGGCGCTGAATCCGCTCGGGCGTCTGGCCCCACTCGGCGAGGCCCGCGCGCCACGCGTCGGCGGTCGTCGCGGCGAGCGCGTCCGGCGTGACGCCCTCGCGGGCGGCGGCGGCCGGGTCGATCCACGGGCGGAAGTCGCCGGCGCTCAGGTTCGGAAACTGGAGCGCGAGGTTGCCCAAGTCGCCCTTGGGGTCGATCGCGATGACCGGGATGCCGTCGAGCGCCGCCTCCTCGATGAGCCCGACGCCGAGCCCCGTCTTGCCCGATCCCGTCATGCCGACGATGAACGCGTGCGTCGTGAGGTCGGCGGCGTCGTAGAGGACCGGCGCGGGCGCGAGCTCGCCGGTGTCGGGGTCGGCGGGGCGGCCGAGGTAGAAGACGCCGAGGCCTTCGAGCGGGTCGGACATGCGGGGCGGGGTGGGAGCGCCGCAGTCTACGCGCCGGCTTCCGCCCGCTACCGGCCGTTAAGGAAGCGGACCACGGCGGCGACCTCGGGCGTCGGCGGGTAGTGCGGCCACTGCCACAGCCGGCCGTCGACGGTCAGCTCGGCGATGCCGCTCGCGCGGTCGAAGAAGCCGGCGCGGCCGGGGATGCCGAGCGCGGCGACGAGGCGCACGAGCTCCGCCCGGTCTGCCCGCGACAGGCGTCCCTCGCGGACGCCGCCGGTGACGAAGCTGTCGTGCTCGGACCGGAACGTCCCGTCGGGCTCGACCGCGACCGTCGTCGCCTCGTCGAAGCTGCCCGTGCGGACGTACGCGACGCGTGGGCCGGGAGGGAGCGGGCGAGGCCGGAGCGGGCGGAGCAGGCGGCGGATCACGCGGCGACGAGCTGGATGAGCAGGCCCCACGGCGCTCGGACGTAGACGAAGCCGCGGCGGTGTCGCTCGAAGACGGTCACGCCGGGCACGGTTCCGAGGCGAGCCGCGGCAGTATCGACGTCCGCCACGGCGAGCGCGAGGTGGGCCGTCCCGACGGCGTCGGGCGCCCGGACGTCACGCGCACCGGCAGTGCCCGCGCCGTCTGTCCACTCGAGCAGCTCGACCGTCCCGCCGTCCGTTTCGAAGAACGCGACGCGGACCGACGATCCGTCGGGCGCGCCGAACGTCTCGAGCAGGCGGTCGGCAGCGTCGCCGAGCGTGGCCTCGCGGAGCGGGCGGAAGCCGAGGTGGTCGGTGAGGAAGGCCGCGGCCTGGTCGAGGTCCGGCACGACGATCCCGACGTGGTCGAGGCGCGCAGTCACGGGTTCTGTCATCGGAAGGAGACCTCTTTGACGACCGCCTTGCCGCCGGCGTCGAGCAGGAAGCCGTTGAGGCGGTCGCGCCAGGCCTCGCGCTGGAACTGGAGCTGGTGCCGCCACGGCGCCGATAGCAGGCGCA
>JBBSUZ010000299.1:0-3832 GCA_038233965.1 Rhodothermales bacterium
GCGCGCGCGGGTCCGGCGCGCGGACGGCCGTGGCCGAGACGTACGGGACGACCTCGAAGCGGCGCGGGGAGCCGAGCCCGACGAGGCCGGTGAGCTCGCCGAAGCGGCTCACGAGGCCGACGTCGGCGGGGAGGACGGGGGCCCAGAAGCCCTCCTCGGACGTCCGCTGGATCGTGCGCCCGAACTCGACGCCCCACGTCTCGTTGTCCGGCGTGTAGCGAAGCTGGCCGAGCGGGATGCGGAACTCGGCCGTCCAGCCGTCGGCGTCGCGCGTCGTGACGACGTCCCAAACCGCGTCCCACGAGTCGTCATCGTCGTTGCCGTCGTCGTAGAAGATCTTGTCCAGCTTCACGCCGGACGGGTTGACGCCGAAGAGGTAGGCGGTGCGCTTGTCGTGGAACGAGTCGAAGATGACGTAGGCGAGGTCGGACGAGAGGCCGGCGTCGCGGCGGCCGAGCGGCGCGGCGATGGCGGCGGCGTCGGAGTCGGTCATCCGCATCCCGACGTAAACCGCGTCGCCGTCGTAGAGCACGCGCGCCTCGGTCGGCTGCGACATGGGCGCGCCGGGCGTCGGGCGGTTCTGGACGAACCCGGTGGCGGGGGCGGCCGTGGCCCACGCAGCCTCGTCGAGGCGTCCGTCGAGGGCGATCGCGGCGGTACCGAGGGCGCCGGCCTGGACGCGGAGCGGTCCGGCGGGCGCGGCCGGCAGGGACGGCGGTGCCGCGGGCGGCAGGGTGGACTGGGCCGCGGCCGGGAGCGCCGGCAGAACGAGCGCAATCAGGAGCGCGAAGCGAAACGACATGTCGCCGAGGTGGGTGTGTCTTGGGGACGGCGCGCGCGCTCGGCGGGTTACACCTCACCCGAGATTCGGTCTGTCCCGACCGTTAGGATGAAGTGATTGCCGGCGGCCCAGCGCCGCCGACAGCCGGACGGATTCGGGGCCGTCAGAACGATGGCCCCCGTGCGCCGCGGGCGCCGCGCATGTCCCGCTCGAAGGCGGTCTCGGCTTCCCAGAGGCGCTGCTCCGCCGCCGCGGTGGCCGATCGGAGGTCGGCAAGGGCGTCGGCGTGGAGGGCGAGACGGTCGGCGTCCGTGAGGTCCGGGACGGCCGCGAGGGCCTCGTCGATCGTGACGCACGAGAGCGACGCGGGGTTGAGGTCGTGCAGCGCGGCGACGGTCGCGCGAAGCTGAACCACCTGGCGAGAGATTTCGTCCGGATCGACCGACTTGAACGCGAGCGGGACGTACGGCGCGGCTGTCCGGGCAACTGCTCGTGTCGCCGCCGGGGCCGGAGACACGACCGGCGTGACCGGGTGCGGCGGGGCTGAGGCCGTCAGCGCCGTCGGTGGCGAGGCCGGCTCCGGCCCGTCCGGCGCGTCGTCGCCGGGCGGCACCGTCGGTATGATCACGGCAGGCGCAATGTGGGCGAGGTCTGCGACGGGCACGGGAAGGGCCGCGGGCTCGGGGAGCGAGACGGGCGCGAGCCGCGCCACGGCGAGGACCGGCACCGCGTGCTTCGGCACGACGTCGACGCTCGCGACGCCGAATGCGATGGCAAGGGCGAGTGCGGCCGTCGCGCTCGTGCTCGCGCGCGACGAGGGGCCGCGCGCGTGGCCGGGCGTGAGGATGGAAACGATGCGCGTTTCGAGGGCCGTCCGGCTGACCATCGCGGCCATCGCCGGGTTCGGCGGCCTGAGAATGCGTGCGAGGGCGAGCAGGTGGCCCGCATAGTCGGCCGCGTCGGCCCCGGCGCGGAGCGCGGCGTCGTCACAGGCGAGCTCGCGCTCGACGAGCGCCGTTCGGTAGGCCCGCCAGACGAACGGGTTGAACCAGTGCACGGCGACGGCGGCCTGGGCGATGATCTGCGTCAGGAGATCGCCGCGGCGGAGGTGCGCCATTTCGTGGAGCAGCACGGCGCGGCGGCGCTGGTCGGTCCACGCCTGGGCCGAGCGCGGAAGCAGCACGGCCTGCCGCGACGGCCGGACGCCCCACGCGGCGGGCGTCTCGAGGCGCGGCGACCGGAGCAGGCGGACCGGCACCCGGAGCCCGATGGCTGCGCGCGCCTGCGCCTCGGCACGACGCCACCGCGCGCCACCGACGGGCACGGCGCGCCGCACGAGCCGCCGTGCGGCCACGTGCGCGACGATCCAGCGAACGGCTACAGCGAACGCTCCGATCGCCCACCCCGCGCCGATCCACGCGACGAGCGTGCTCGGCGCGACGGAGGGGCCGGACGCCTGAGCGGTGGTGGGCAGGATGGCCATGCGCCACGTCGGCCCGAAGACGGTGAGCACAGGCAGGGTGACGAGGCTCGCGAAGGCGGCCGTCCACGCGGCGTACCGCCAGGCGGCCGGCGCGCGCCGGAGCGCCCGCGCGGCGAGCGCGGCGGCGAGCAGGACGGCCGTCCCCTTGATGGCGAGCCCGAGCAGAGTCACCGGCGCGTGGCGGGGCGGGCCGGCGCGTCGGCGCGGGCCCGGTCGATGAGGGCGGCGAGGCGGTCGAGGTCGGCCGGCGTCAGCGCGTCGGCGCGGTCGTCGAGCAGCGCGGCGACGGCGCGGGCCGGGGCGTCGTCGAAGAACGTCGTGATGACGTGGCGCATGGCCGAGCGCGCGGCCGTGTCCCGGGCGACGGTCGCACCGTAGACGTAGCGCGGGCCGTCGGCGCGGTGCGTCGCGTGGCCCTTGTCCTCGAGGATGCGGAGGTGCGTGCGGACGGCCGAGTAGCTCGGCGGGTCCTCCAGGGCCGCCTGGACATCGGCGACGCTGGCCTCGCCGAGGCGGTGGAGGACGTCGAGCACCTGGCGCTCGCGGCGGCTGAGGTCGGCGGACATCGGGCGGGGCGTGCTAAAAAGTTGGCAGAACGTAAACAGACGGGCGCGCGAAGTCAAGCGAAGCGGCGGCAGGGGCGGCCCGACTCGCCTGCCCGGTCCGTCGGCACGCCGGGCTGCTCCGTGGCCTGCCGGACCTGCTCCGACCCGCGACAGGTGAGAGGAGCGGGTACGCCCTCACCGTCGGCGGCCCCGGCCCCGGCATGGCGATTGCCGGCGTAGCTTGGCCGCTGCCACACGCGAGCGCGAACCCGACCTCCGTTCCGACCGCGCCCCGCCCCGACTTCCCGCCCCCGACGTCATGGTTCTTCCCGCCCAGACCGCCCTCCTGCGGCTCCTCATCGTCGCCGCCGCGCTCTGCGGGGCGCTCGTCGTGACGCACCTCAAGCTGCAGGAAAACGTCGGCTTCGCGAACGGGTGCAGCGGGATCGCCGCGACCGCCGTCACCTACGACCCTGCCGCGCCGGCCGAGACGTCGGGCTGCGCCGAGGTCACGCAGGGGCCGTACAGCACGATCCTCGGCGTGTCCAACATCATGTGGGGCTTCGTCTTCTACGCCCTCATCGTCGGGCTGCGCCTCGCGTATTCCGTCACCGCGAGCGACCGGTTGCGCGTGGCATCGTTCGCCGCGTCAGCCGTCGGCGTCGCGTTCGCGGCCTACTTCGTCTACGTCATGTTCGGCGTGATCGGGCACGTCTGCGCGCTCTGCCTGACGTCCCATGCCTTCACCCTGCTCCTGTTCGTGATGCACCTCGTCGAAGCGCGCCGTGTGCGCGAGCCCGCCGCTGCGCCCACCCGCGCGACCACGTCCCGCACCGGCATGTCCGCGCTTCGGCCGTATGCGCCCGTGCTCGGGCTGTTCGTGCTCCTCGCCGTCGCCGACATCGCGTGGGCCGGGCGTTCCGGGGCGGCCACCCCCGCCACGACTGCCGAGCGGGCACCGGCCGGGGCGCCGGGGGCGCGCCCCCCGGCGGCCTGCCCCCCCGGCGCCCGCCCCGGCGCGAC
>JBBSUZ010000300.1:0-3816 GCA_038233965.1 Rhodothermales bacterium
CGGGCGGCACATCGCCGAGGCGGACGCGCTCGCGCATGTCGCGGCGTACGCGCTCGGGCTCGACCTGACGGCGCGCGACCTCCAGGCCGCCGCCAAGGCCAACAAGGGCCCGTGGAGCATCGCCAAGGGCTTCGACACGTTCGCCCCGCTCGGCCCGCTCCTCGACGCCGCCGCCGTCCCGGACCCGCAGGACGTCCGCATCACGCTCACGGTCAACGGCGAGACGCGGCAGGACGGCACGACGGCCGACATGCTGACGCCCGTCGCCGGCCTCGTCGCCTTCCTGTCGTCCGTGTTCACGCTCGAGCCCGGCGACCTGATCTACACCGGCACGCCCGCCGGCGTCGGCCCTGTCACGGACGGTGACCGCCTCGTCGCGACGGGTTCGCACGGCCTGCCGACGCTCTCGGTCACGGCGCGCGCCGAGTAGTCCCGAGCGTGCTCCAGACCGCCCGGCCGGCGGCGATACCTTCGCTCTGTCCCCGCCCCGCCGGATGCTTCGCGCCGCGTTCCTGCTCGTCCTGATCGCCGCCGGCGTCTCGTCCGCCGCGGCGCAGACGCCGGGGCGCCCGCCCGCGCCGCGCGACACGGCTCGGGCGGACTCCGCGCGGGCCGACACGTCGCGCGCCGTGCCCATCGCCGGCGTCCGCCTCGCGCCACCCGCCGAGGGCGGCCTCGACGAGCCGGTGACCTACACCGCTCGCGACTCGGTCCGCATCGAGGTCGCCGCGAGCCCGGCCGACTCGACCGGCGACGTCGTGACGCTCTACGGCGCTGCCGAGGCCCGCTTCCGCACGGCCACCCTGACGGCCGCGCGTCTCCAGTACGGCGCGCGCGCCCAGACGCTCCGCGCCGAGCCCGTCGAAGGCGACAGCGGAACCGTCGGCCTCCCGTCCTTCGCCGACGGCGACGAGGCGTTCACGGGCCGCCTCTTCACGTACAACCTCGCCACCCGGCGCGGGCGCGTGACTGGCGCGCGGACGCAGATCCAGGACGGCTTCCTGCTCGGCGGCGTCCTCAAGCAGGCCACGGCGGACATCGTCTACGCCCAGAACGCGGCCTACACGACGTGCGACCTCGACCACCCGCACTACGCACTCGAGGCGGGCCGCCTGATGGTCGTCGGCGGCAAGCGCGTGTACACCGGGCCCGTCCGGCTGCGCCTGCTCGGGCTCGCGCTCCCGATCGTGCTTCCGTTCGGGTACTTCCCCGCCGCCGAGGGCCGCCGCTCCGGCCCGCTCCCGCTGCGCTACGGCCGCGAGACCGGCTTCGGCCTCTTCCTCGACAACGTCGGCTGGTACTGGGCCGTCTCGGACTACTTCGACGCCACGGCGAGCGCCAAGATCGGGACGGAGGGCTCGTTCCTCGGGCGCGGCCAGATCCGCTACAACCGCCTCTACGCATACACAGGGTCGCTGAGCGTCGAGGCCGGGCGCCTGCGGCAGGGCGAGTCCACCGACCCCGGCTACGCGCCGCGCGTCCCGCTGCGCATCGGGTGGACGCACCAGCAGGAGTTCGCGGCGGGCCCGCGCCTCTCGGCGAGCGTCAACCTCCAGTCCGTGAGCCAGCGCCTCGTCGCCGACGCCGTCTCGGCCCAGATCACCCAGCAGACGTCGTCCTCGGTGACGCTCCAGCAGACGTGGCCGCGCGTCGGGCGCTCGCTCCAGATCGCCGCGCAGGCGTCGCAGGACTTCATCGGCAACCGCACCGAGGTCGCCCTCCCGACGGCCTCGTTCACCCAGCAGCGCCTCTTCCCCTTCCGCCGCGGGCGCGACACCGGCGTCTTCGAAAAGATCTCCGTCAGCTACTCCGCGACGGCCTCGAACACGGTCCGCTTCTCGCCCCTCAACGGCGCAAACGAGACGGTCTCGTTCCTCGACGCCCTCTTCGACGCCGAGGCCTTCCGCACGGCGACAGGCCAGCCGACGCGCTTCGACAGCCGCGTCGAGCAGCGCCTGCCGATCCAGGCGACCTACAGCGTCCCGCGGGTCAACCTCACGCTCACGCCGAGCCTCTCGTACACCGAGTACTGGGCGAGCCGCAGCGAGCGCCGCACGTTCCTCGTAGACTCCAACGCGGTCTTGATCGAGCAGGTCGCCGGCTTCACGACCGCGCGCCGCGCCCGCGCCGACCTCACGGCCGCGACTGAGCTCTTCGGCACCTTCAACGTCCGCGTCGGCCCGATCGACGGCATCCGGCACACGGTCCGCCCGAGCGTCGGCTTCTCGCTCGAGCCCGACTACGGCGCGCTCGGGTCGGTCCGGACGGTCCAGACGGACTCGACGGGCCGGACCGTCCGCTACTCCACCCTCCCCGGCATCCCGCTCGAGCCGACGCGCGCGCTCACCTTCGGCCTCGAGAACGCCTTCCTCGCGCGCATCGCGCGGACCGACTCGACGGGCGAGACGACGCGCCGGGCCGTCCAGGTGCTCTCGCTCGACCTCCGCGGCGGCGTCAACTTCGCGGCCACGGCGCGGCCCGTGCAGGACGTCTCGCTCAACGCGACGAGCCTGCTCTTCGGCACCAACGTCCGCGCCTTCGCGGGCTACTCGGCGTACGCGCTCGACGAGACGGGCGCGCTCTCGGGCAGTTCGTACCTCTCAGCCTCGCGCCGCCCGCTGCGCCTGACGTCGTTCACGGCCTCGGTCACGCGCCTGTTCGGGCGCGGGGCCGGCGGCTCGATCGGCACGGCCGGCATCCCGAGCACGGCGCGCCCCGTCCTCGCCCGCCGCGGCGAGAGCGCCCCCTACGACCCGGCCGTCGATGCCCGCCCGCCCGCCGTCGTGGGCTACACCGACGCCGCCGCCCCGCTCTCGTTCGGGCTCGACCTCACGCTGAGCTACTCGCCCGCGCTGGGTCCCGTCCCGTCGCGGACGACCGCCGCGCTCACGGTCAGCCCCATCGACCTGCGCCTGACGCCCGTCTGGTCGCTCACGGGCAGCACCGGCCTCGACCTCGTCACGCTGGACCCGACGACGACGGCGATCGCGCTCCGCCGCGACCTGCACTGCTGGGAGATGTCGATCCAGTGGAATCCGATCGGCCTCACGCGCGGCTTCGCAGTCTCGCTCTACGTCAAGAGCGGCTACCTTCGCGACATCCTGCGCATCGACGCGCCGCGCAACGTCGTCCGCAGCCTGCCGTTCTGAGCCGCTCCGGCGGCACGCAGGCGGGGCGAGCGGTCGCTGGGCAGGCCCGCTCTCACCCCTCGCACCGATGACCATCCAGACGCTCGTTGACGCCGTGGGGGCCGCCGCGCCGTGGGGGCAGGCGGCCGAGTGGGACCAGGTCGGCCTGCTCGTCGGCGACGGGACGGCCGAGGTCACGGGCGTGCTCGTGGCGCTCGACGCGACCGTGGCGACGGTCGACGAGGCGGTCGCGCGCGGCTGCAACGTCCTCCTGACGCACCACCCGCTGCTGTTCAGGCCCGTCGCCCGCGTGACGGACCGCGACCCCGTCGGGAGCCTCGTGCTGCGAATGGCGCGGGCGGGCGTCGCGCACGTCGCCGCCCACACCAACCTCGACGCGTCGGACGCCGGCGTGTCGGTCGCCCTCGCGCGTCAACTCGGGCTGTCGGGCATCCGCGTGCTCGCGCCCGAGCCGGGGCGCACGCACGCGCTCACGGTCTACGTCCCCCACGCCGACGCCGCAGCCATTCGCGACGCGCTCGCCGCGGCCGGCGCGGGCCGGATCGGGGCGTACGACGGCGTCTCGTTCTCGTCGGGCGGCGAGGGCCGGTTCACGCCCGGCGCGGGCGCGCAGCCCGCCCTCGGGACAGTCGGCGAGGCCGAGGCGGTGGGCGAGGTGCGCCTGGAG
>JBBSUZ010000301.1:0-3811 GCA_038233965.1 Rhodothermales bacterium
CCCCCCCCGGGGCCGCGCCGGGGGCCGGTCTCGTGCCGGCCCCCCCGGCCGGGCCACCGGACGCGGGAGGGCGCGGCGGGCCTACGAGGCGCCGTGGCGCGGCCCGACGGGGGCGTCTCTCTGAGAGGGCGTTGAGGTTTTAACTCCTCCCCTCGGGGAGGTGGCCGCGTCAGCGGTCGGAGGGGGTTTCTTGCCCGAAGGCACCCCCCCACCCGCTTTGCGGGAGCCCCCCAAGGGGGGCAGTTTCTGGCTGTGTGTCCAATCCTCAACGCCCTCTGACTTGACCATCTGACCGACTCCATGTCTACTCCCGTTTACGTCCTCGGCATCAACGCCTACCACGGCGACGTCTCTGCCGTCCTGCTCCGCGACGGCGCCGTCGTCGTCGCGCTCGAGGAGGAGCGCTTCACGCGCATCAAGCACAGCGCCGGCTTCCCGACGGCCGCCATCCGCGCCTGCCTCCAGGCCGGCGGCATAGAGGGGGCCGACGTCGCGCACGTCGCCATCTCCCGCGACCCGAAGGCCAACCTGCTCAAGAAGGCGGCCTTCGCGCTGAAGAAGCGGCCGGACCTGAAGCTCATCTTCGATCGCGTCCAGAACGCCCGCAAGGTCCGCGACCTCGACGGCCCGCTCAAAGAGGCGCTCGGCGTCGAGACCTTGCCGCGCCTGCACCACGTCGAGCACCACCCGGCGCACCTCGCCTCGGCATTCTTCGTGAGCCCGTTCGAGGAGGCCGCTGTGTGCGCCATCGACGGCTTCGGCGACTTCGTCTCGACGAGCTTGGCCGTCGGCACAGGAAACACGCTGGACGTGCGCGAGCGCGTCTTTTTCCCGCACTCGCTCGGGATGCTCTACACCGCCGTCACGCAGCACCTGGGCTTCATGGGCTACGGCGACGAGTTCAAGGTGATGGGCCTGGCGCCGTACGGCGAGCCCGCGTACGTGGACGAGGTCGCCGAGCTCGTCCGCCTCACGCCCGACGACCTCTTCGAACTCAACCTGCCCTACTTCCGCCACTGGAACGAGGGCGTCGAGATGGAGTGGGACGCCGGCTACCCGACGATGGGCCGCGTGTACTCGGACAGGATGAGCGAGCTGCTCGGGCCGGTCCGCGACCCCGCCGCGCCCGTCGGGAAGCGCGAGGAGGACATGGCGAAGTCGGTCCAGGTCGTCTACGAGCGCGCCGCGTTCCACGTCCTCAACGGCCTCCACCGCAAGACGGGCCAGACGAACCTGGCGATGGCCGGCGGGTGCGCGATGAACAGCGTCGCCAACGGCAAGATCAGGGACAACACGCCCTTCACGGACCTCTACGTCCAGCCCGCCTCCGGCGACAACGGGACCGCGCTCGGCGCCGCCCTCTGGGCGTGGCACGTCGACTTGGGGAATCCGCGCGCCTTCGAGATGACGCACGGCTACTGGGGCACCGCCCACGCCACGCCGGACGTCCTCGCGCTCCCGACCGACGACCCCGACTGGACCTTCGAGGTCCGGACGTGCGCCGACGCCGCCGAGACGACGCGCGAGACGGCCCGCCTGCTCGCCGACGGCAACGTCGTCGGGTGGTACCAGGGGCGGATGGAGTGGGGCAGCCGCGCGCTCGGCAACCGCTCGATCCTCGCGGACCCGCGGCGGACCGACATGCGCGACCTCATCAACACCAAGATCAAGTTCCGCGAGCGCTTCCGGCCGTTCGCCCCGTCGATCCTCGCCGAGCGCCTGGACGACTACTTCGTCGGCGCGCACGCGGACCCGTTCATGCAGCAGGTCTACCCGATCCGCGAGGACCGGCGCGCCGAGATTCCCGCCGTGACGCACGTCGACGGCAGCGGCCGCCTCCAGACGGTCTCAAAAGAAGACAACCCGCGCTACCACGCCCTCATCTCCGCCTTCGACGCGCTCACGGGCACGCCGGTCGTGCTCAACACGTCGTTCAACGAGAACGAGCCCATCGTGGACACGCCCGCCCAAGCCCTCGACTGCTTCCTGCGCACGCGCATGGACGTCATCGTGCTCAACGACACCATCGTCCAGCGCCACCCGCGCGCGGCGACAGTTGCGTGACGGCACCACCCGTTCCACTCCGTCTCGGCCTGCTCCGTCTCGTTCCGCTGCACCACCTTCAGTCTATAAAATCTGTCATCCTGGGCTCGTCTCAGGATCTGCATTTGTTGGAGGGCGGGGAAAAGACAGATCCTGAAACGAGTTCAGGATGACAAGGGGGGAGGGAGGCGGAGTGTCACCTGTAGCCTGCTGACCTTCGAGACACCGATGTCCGAGATGCACACCTTCGAGACGCCGACGCCCAAGCTGCCGACGACCTGGATGCTGACGCCCTGAAAGAGCCATGTCGGCCTGCACCTATCACGTCTATATCCTCTCCAACGCAGGCCGGATTGTCTTGTACATCGGCGTCACAAATGACCTCGCGCGTCGACTCGGGGAGCGCCGGGCTGGCATGGCGAATGCCTTCACATCGCGCTACAGGGCGAAGGACCTGCTGTGGTTCGAGCCGTTCCAGTACGTGAACGACGCCATCGCCCGTGAGAAGCAGCTCAAGCGCTGGCACCGAGACTGGAAATGGAACCTCGTGCGAGGGGCAAATCCGGACCTTCTGGACCGGACGGCCGAGCTAATCCACCTCCGCTGATGGCGCAGACGACCCGGGTACCGCAGATCCTGAAACGAGCGCGTGCCACCCAGGCATGTCCGGACGACAGAGAACGGATGGGAGGCGAGAGGGCGAGGCGCGTCCGCTTCGTCAACCGCGTTTTCCCGCCCGCCGCCGGCGCGACGGGCCTGTACCTCGCCGAGCTCGCCGACGCCCTGGCCGCGCGCGGCTGGACCGTGGACGTCGTGACGGGCCCGGCTCCGGATGCACCCGCTCGCGAGACGCGCCCGAGCGGCGTCACGGTCCGCCGCATCGGCGCCGAGGTCGAGAAGGGGAGAGGGACGCTACGGCGCGCGCTCGGCTACGCCGCCTTCTTCCCCCGCGTCCTCGCCGACGCCCGCCGCGGCCCGCGCCCAGACGTCATCGTGATCAAGACGGACCCGCCGATGCTCGCCACGCTCGGGCCCGCACTGCGCCGCCTCACGGGCGCACGCGTCGTGCTGTGGGCGCAGGACGTCTACCCGGACGTCGCCGAGGCGCTCGGCGTGCTGCCCCGCGGCGGCGTCGCCGCGCGCGTGCTCGGCCGCCTCGCCGCGCGCTCGCTCCGGACAGCGGACGCCGTCGTCGCCATCGGGCGCTGCATGGCCGAGATCCTCGCCGCCCGGGGAGCGCGCGGCGTCACCGTCATCCCGAACTGGGCGCCCGCGGGCGTCCGCGTCCTGCCCCGCGACAGCAACCCGTTCCGGGCCGAGCACGGGCTGGGGGACGCCGTCGTCGCGATGTACTCGGGCAACCTCGGCCTCGCGCACCCCATCGGCGCCCTCCTTGACGCCGCCGGGGCGCTAGCGGCGACCCACCCCGCCGTCCGCGTCGTGTTCGTCGGCGACGGCCCGCAGCGGGCGTGGGCCGAGGCCGAGACGGCGCGGCGCGCGCTCCCGAACGTCCGCTTCCTGCCGTTCCAGCCCGCCGAGCGCCTCGCCGAGAGCCTCGGCGCGGCGGACGTCCACCTCGTCGCGATGGAGGAGGCCCTCGCCGGGCTCGTCGTGCCGAGCAAGCTCTACGGTGCGCTCGCCGCCGGCCGGCCCGTCGTCTTCGTCGGCCCCGAGGCGAGCGAGGCGGCGCGGCTTATCGAGGAGAACGCCTGCGGGAGCGTCGTGTCGGGCGTCGCCCCCGACCGTCTCGGCGCGGCCCTCGCCGCCG
>JBBSUZ010000302.1:0-3793 GCA_038233965.1 Rhodothermales bacterium
ACCCAGCCGTCGCGCGTCACGATGACCACGACGTCCTCCTGGATGATGTAGTCCTCGGCGGCATACTTGAACGCCTTGTCCGGCCAGCCGATGATCGAGCGGCGCTCGTCGGCGAAGCGCTTCTTCGTGTCGCGCAGTTCGGAGCGGACGAGCGCCCACCGGGCAGGCTCGTCCGCGAGGAGGGCACGGATTTCCGAAGCGCGGGCCTCTTTTTCGGCCAACTCCTTCAGGATCGCGTCGATCTCCATCCGCGCGAGGCGGTAGAGCTTGATGTCGAGCACGGCGTCGGCCTGGTCCTCGTCGATCTGGAAGCGGTGGCGGAGGCGCGCGTTGGCGTCGAGGCGGTCGCGGGAGGCGCGGATGATCTTGATGGCCTCGTCGAGGGCGGAGAAGACGGCGGCGAAGCCGCGCAGGATGTGGATGCGCGCGTCGAGGGCCTTGAGCTCGTGCGCGAGGCGGCGCGTGACGACGCTCAGGCGGAAGTCGAGAAAGTGCTGGAGCGCCGTCTTGAGGTCCACCTTCTGCGGCGCGGCCACCTCGGGGTTGTCGGTCGGCACGAGGCACGTCATGTTGACGTGGAAGCGCGACTGCAGCGGGGTGTGCTTGAGCAGGTACGCCATCGCCGCGGCCGACGACGCGCCCTTCTTGAGCTCGAGGATGACGCGGACGTCGTCCGTGGACTCGTCGCGGACGTCGACGATCTGGGGCAGGCGGCCGGCCCGGATGTGGTCCGCGATCTTCTCGATGAGGTCCGACTTGTCGAGCGCGTACGGGATCGACGTCAGGATGACGCGGGCGGGCTCCTGGCGCGTCGCGGGCTCCTCGTCCCACTCGCCGCGGAGGTCGACCGGGCCCTCGCCGGTGAGGTAGATCCGGAGCAGCTCGGCGGGCGTGTTCAGGATGCGGCCGCCGGTCGGGAAGTCCGGCGCCGGGAGGTGCTTCACGAGCGCCTCGATGGTCGCATTGGGGTTCTTGAGGAGGGCGAGGCAGGCGTCGACGGCCTCGCCGAGGTTGTGCGGCGGGATGTTGGTCGCCATGCCGACCGCGATGCCGGTCGCGCCGTTGACGAGCAGGACGGGCGCGGCGGCGGGGAGCACGACGGGCTCGAAGAGCTGGCCGTCGTAGGTCGGGCGGAAGGGGACGGTGTCCTGCTTGATCTCGCTCAGCAGGCTGGCGCCGAAGGGCGTCAGGCGGGCCTCGGTGTAGCGCATCGCGGCGGCCGTGTCGCCGTCGAGCGAGCCGAAGTTGCCCTGGCCGTCGACGAGCGGCGCGCGGAGCGCCCACGGCTGCGCCATGCGCACCATCGCGTCGTAGATGGCCGTGTCGCCGTGCGGGTGGTACTTGCCCATCGTCTCGCCCGTGATCGTCGCGGACTTGCGGTGGCGCGAGTCCGGCGTCAGCCGCAGGCCGGTGTACATCGCATATAAAATGCGGCGCTGGACGGGCTTGAGGCCGTCGCGGACGTCTGGCAGCGCCCGCGACGTGATGACGGAGAGGGCGTAGGTGAGGTAGCGCTCGCGGGCGGTCTCGTGGAGCGGGATCGTGTCGACGACGGGCATCGGGTGGGCCGCAGCGGCCGGGCGTTTCCCGCAAGCTACCGTGCGGGGCTGACAGGGCGCGTCATACGGGTCCGCGCGGGCCGGCGTACGTTCGGCGTCTTTGCCGCGCCTCGCTATGTCCGTCCGCCCCCGCCGGGCCATCGCCTACGCCGCGCTCGCGACCGCGCTCGGCGTCGGCACGTGGCAACTGGCGCTCCATCCGTCCAACGCGCGGACGTGGGCCCCGGAGCAGGCCGTCCTGCCGCACGTCACGATCCGGGGCGACAGCGCGCGGGTGGACCGGCTCCGGGACTTCTCGCACACGTCGGACACGACGGCCGTCGAGCGCTACGACAGCCGGACCTATGACCTCCGGCAGATCCGGCGCGTCTGGTACGTCCTCTCGCCGTTCAACCCGGACTGGCGCGGGCCGGCCCACAGCTTCTTCTCGTTCGAGTTCGCGGACGGCCAGTTCGTCAGCGTCTCGGTCGAGGCCCGGCGCGAGGCCGGCGAGGCGTTCTCCGTCCTGAACGGCGCGCTCCGGCAGTTCGAGCTCATGGTCGTCGTGGGCAGCGAGCGCGACCTCATCGGCCTCCGGGCCGTGACGTGGGACGACCCGGTCTACCTCTATCCCGGCCGGGCGACGCCCGAGCAGGCGCGCGGCCTCTTCGTGGCGCTGCTCCGCCGGGCGCAGTCGCTCGAACGCCGGCCGGAGTTCTACAACACGCTCACCAACAACTGCACGACGAACCTTCTGGATGCGATCAACTCGGTCCGCGAGGCGCCCATCCCGTACGGGCTCCCGGTGCTGTTCCCTGGCTACTCGGACGAGCTCGCCTACGACGAGGGCCTTCTCGACACGGAGCTGCCGCTGGACCGCGCGCGGGCCGCGTTCCAGATCAACGCCCGCGCGGCGGCGGCGGCCGGGTCCCCGGATTTCTCGCAGCGCATCCGCCAGACGCCGGAGTCCGTCACGCGATGAGACGGTCGAGCGGGGACTGGACGCCGGAGCCGGTGAAGCCGGCGACGTGGAGGTAGACTTGGGTCGTCGCCAGTTTGGCGTGCCCGAGCAGGTGCTGGACGGTCCGGACGTCCGTGCCGGATTCCAGCAGGTGCGTCGCGAACGAGTGGCGGAAGGTGTGGCAGGTCACGCGGCGGTCGATGCCCGCGGTGCGGGCCGCGAGCGAGACGCGCTTCTGGATGGCCGACGCGGCGAGGTGGTGGCGGCCGATCTCGCCGGTCCGTGGGTCGGGGCCGTCGCGCGTCGCCGGGAAGAGAAACTGCCAGCCGAAGGCTGTCGCGGCCGCCGGGTGTTTGACGGCGTAGGCGTGAGGCAGCACGGCGCTGCCGCGTCCGGCGGCGCGCTCGGCGGCGTGCGCCTTCCGGACGCGCTCGACCTGCGCCCGCAGCGGCTCGGCGAGCGAGAGCGGCATCATCGTCACGCGGTCCTTGTCGCCCTTGCCGCCGCGGACGGTGATCTGGCGGCGGTCGAGGTCGAGGTCCTTGATCCGGAGCCGGAGCGCGCCCGAGAGGCGGAGGCCGGCGCCGTAGAGCAACCGGGCGACGAGGCCGGGGACACCGTCGAGGTGCGCGAGCACGGCGGCGACTTCGGCGGGGGAGAGGACGGCCGGCAGGCGCGGCGGCTTGCGGACGCGCGTCAGGCCGCGCATCGCGGCGACGGGCTGGCCGAGGACGTGCGTGTAGAGGAAGAGCATCGCCGAGAGCGCCTGCGTCTGCGTGGATGCCGCGACGTCGCGCTCGACGGCGAGGTGGTTGAGGAAGGCCTCGACGTCCGGCGCGGCGAGGCTGCGCGGGTGGACGAAGCGGCCGGCGCGGCGCGCGGAGAAGCGGACGTAGCGCTCGATCCAGCCGAGGTAGACCTTCTCCGTCTGGTAGCTGAGGTGGCGGAGGCGGGCGGCGTCGCGGGCGTCGTCGAGGAGGGGCATGGCGGCCGGGTCTGTGACGTCAGAGACTCGGGCGGCGGGCGTGTGCAACCTCGGGAGGTGTGAAGACGGTGAGGCGATAAAGCAGATGTGGCGCTTTACAGGCTCGAATGACCGTGTATCTTCCAGGACCTGCCGTTTCCAGCCCGACGCTCGGCGGCTCAAGTTCTAGTTCTGCGGCGCGTCCCAGGGCCGGACGTCGCGTCAGCCGCCAGGCACGCAACGGGCACTTGCTCCGACGGCCTCGGCGACGTCCACGCCGCGCTCCGCTCGGGTGCTCGGCCGACTGCCTCGGCGTCGCCAGCGTCGCGC
>JBBSUZ010000303.1:0-3694 GCA_038233965.1 Rhodothermales bacterium
TCCAGCAGACGCGCTCGCGCGGCGCCGCCGGCATGCCCGTCGTCGGCGCCGACGGCGGCGGCTTCTCAGGCGTCCCGACGGGCGAGCTGCTCGCGCGGTGGACGCAGGTCGGCGCGCTCACGCCGCTCTTCCGCAACCACTCCGCCATCGACACGCCGCGCCAGGAGCCGTGGCTCTTCGGGCCGGAGATCGAGCGCGTCTGCCGCGAAGCCATCGAGCTCCGCTACCGCCTGCTGCCCGTCCTCTACACCGCGCTCTGGCAGGCCGCGACGCACGGGACGCCGATCCTGCGCGCGCTCGCGCTCGTCCACCCGGACGACGAGACGATCGCGCGGACGTCCCCGCTCGGCTTCTACCTCGGCGACTCGCTTCTGGCTCAACCCGTCGTGGTCGAGGGCCAGACCGAGCGCGAGGTCTACCTCCCCGCCTCGCCCGGCGGCTGGTACGACACCGACACGGGCGAGCACATCGGCGGCCGGCAGACGATCTGGGCGCAGACGCCGCTCGACCGCCTCCCGATCTACGCGCGCGGCGGGTCCGTCGTCGCCCTCGGGCCCGTCCGCCAGCACACCCGCGAGCCCGCCCGGATGCTGGACGTCCACGCCTACATCGCGCCCGGCCGCCACGAGAGCCTGCTCTACGACGACGCCGGCGACGGCTGGGCCTTTCGCGACGGCGCGTTCTGGCTCGGCCGCTTCGTGCTGGAAACGACGCCCGAGCGCGTCGCGCTGAGCGTGAGCGTCGACGGCCACCACGTGCCCGAGTGGGCACGCTGGACGGTCCACGTGCACGGCCTGAGCGCAGCACCGGCGTCGGTCACGGTCGACAGTGTGGCCGTGACGACCATCTGGGACGGAACCGCGCTGACGGTCGAGGCGGCGGTCGGTGCGGCCGTCGAGATTGTTCGGTGACGGAGGCGCCCGTCTTCGGAGCCTGTTCGCCGGGCCGGCGTACGCCGGCTTCACCCTCAGCCGTTGGGCCTTCATGACCGCCCGCCATTTCCTGCTCGTCGCCGTCGGGGCCGTCTCGCTCGCCGCGTGCGGCGCGCCGCCCGTGCCCGTCGGCAGCCGCATCCCGTCGTACGAGACCGACGCGGACCAGCCGGCGCCGTTTGACACGTCGGCCTTCAACGACCTCATCGTCGGCGACTGGGGCCGCAACGGCTACTTCAACCAGGCCGACGTCGCGCGCGGCATGGGCCGGATCGGCGCCCGGATCGACAGCCGCTTCACGATCTCGACCGGCGACAACTTCTACACGTCCGGCGTGACCGGCCTCGACGACCCCAAGTGGAAGCGCTCGTTCGAGAACATCTACAAGGCCCCGTCGCTCCAGAGCCGCTGGTACGCCGTGCTCGGCAACCACGACTGGTATGGCAACGTGCCGGCCCAGATCCGCTACACGCAACACTCGGAGCGCTGGTACATGCCGGGCCAGTACTACGCGACCGAGATGAGCTTCGGCGACGCGACGCAGCCCGAGGGCGTCACCCGCGCCCTGTTCGTCTTCCTCGACACGACGCCGCTCACGACGGCCCCCGAGGCCCGCGACCGCTTTTCGCGCACGGGCGTCTGGAACGACGACAGCCAGATCGCGTGGCTCGACGAGACGCTCACCCGGAGCACGGCCCAGTGGAAAATCGTCATCGGCCACCACCCGATCTACGTCGGCTCGAACCGCTACTCGGACAACCCGCGGCTCGTCGCCAGCCTCGTGCCCATCTTCGAGCGCACGGGCGTCCAGGCGTACATCGCCGGCCACGACCACAACCTGCAGCACCACCGCCCCGCCGGCTCGCCGGTCGACTACTTCATCTCGGGCGCGGGCTCGCTCACGCGCGAAGTCCGCCTCACCGATACCAACCTGTTCTCGTTCCGCACGCCGGGCTTCATGGCCGTCTCGATGACGCGCAACCAGATGTCCGCGCGGATGCTGGACCAGAACGGCGGGCTCGTCTACGAGGCCAACGTCCCGCGCACGCGCGGCCGCCGTCTCCCCCTTCCGTTCGGGCTCGGCGAGGGCAGTTAGGGACGGGTCTGGCGGGTGAGCGGGCGCCCGGCCCGGCGCGTCACCTCGTCGAAGCCGGGCTGCGACAGCCAGACGGCCCCGTCGGTGTAGACCGGGCGGCGGTAGTACGTGCCGTCGCGGTGCAGCGGCGTCCCGAAGGCCACACAGACCGCCTCGGCCGGGACGTCGGCGACGCCGACACGCCACCTCACACGCCGCCACTCGCGCGCGGCGAGGTCGGCCCAGAAGGCGGCGTCGTGCTCGGGGCGGACGCTCGCCACGTCAGGCGCGGGCGCGGCGCTGGACGGGCCGGCCGTCGGCGTCGTCGAGGTCGGCCTCCGGGTCGGACGCCCGGTCGAACGCGGTCGAGAGCGCCGGGCCGCCGATCCGCTCGCGAATGGCTGAGACGGGCTCGTCGCCGAGGCGCTCCTCGAGGTCCGTGATGCGCGCGGCGAGCCCCGCCGTCGCCGTCTCGACGGCGCCCTCGATCATGCGCCGCAGTTCAGAGGCTCGCAGGTCGCCGCCCTTGGGCGCCTCGCCGGTCTTGGCCCGCTTGATGGCCGCGATGCCGAAGAACGTGACCAGCGGGCACAGGACGAACAGGATGAACATGAACATGACTTCTCCGGGGCCCATGGCAGCGCAGGCAGGTGGTCCGCCGGCTACGCCCCCTCGCTCGTGATGTTGCGCGGACGTCGCAACCCGATGCGGCGCTCGGCCGTAGCCGCCGCTTCCCCGCCCGCCAATCCGTGCCCGACGTCCCGGCCGTCCTCACCCACGACCTCGCCAAGACTTACGGCGGCAAGCGCCCGGTGACGGCGCTCCACCCGCTGAGCCTCACCGTCGCCGCCGGCGAGACGTTCGGGCTGCTCGGGCCCAACGGCGCCGGCAAGACGACGCTCGTCAAGCTGCTGCTCGGGCTCGTCCGCCCGACTGGCGGCACGGCGTCCATTCTCGGCACCGACATCGCCGATCCGGCCGCGCGGCGTCCGACGGGCTTCCTGCCCGAGGGCCACCGCTTCCCGCCGTACCTGACGGGCCGCGAGGCGCTCGACGCGCTCGCCCGCATCCACGGCGTCTCCCCCGGAGACCGCGCTGCGCGCGCGCCTGACCTCCTCGCGCAGGTCCACCTCACCGACGCCGCCGACCGCCGCGTCGGGACGTACTCGAAGGGCATGCTGCAGCGGCTCGGGCTCGCGCAGGCGCTCATGAACCGCCCGCGCGTCGTCTTCCTCGACGAGCCGACCGACGGCGTCGACCCGGTCGGGCGGCGCGAGATCCGTGACCTCATCGAGGGGCTCCGGCACGACGGCGTGACGGTCTTCCTCAACTCGCACCTGCTGAGCGAGGTCGAGCGCATCTGCACGCGCGTCGTCATCCTGGACCGCGGCCGCGTCGCCCGCGACGGCTCCGTCGAGGCGCTGACGCAGCAGGGCCGCGCGTGGCGCCTCCGCTCGACGCCCGTCCCGCAGGACGTCGCCGGCCGACTGGGCCTCACGTCGGACACGTCGGACGCCGCGCCGGGCGCTCCCGCCGACGCCGTGCTCGTCCGCTCCATCGTCACCGTGCCCGACCGGTCGGCGCTCAACGCCGCGCTCGACGCCCTCCGCGCGGCCGGCGTCGAGGTCGACGCCGTCGAGCCGCTGCGGCAGTCGCTCGAGGACCTCTTCGTCGACGTCGTGACCCA